>BDTG01000032.1 GCA_002897695.1 bacterium BMS3Abin14 | reverse complement strand
AAGTACTTCCTTGATCCTGCGCATGGATAACCTCTTGTTCGCCAATGGTGCACCTCCTGAAGTGGGTGAAAAGGAAACTTCAGAAGGTTTTACACCAGGTTCTCCAGCGCCGCATTGCCGTCAACGCCAAATTGACAACCCATTCCGACGACTAACTAAAAAGTGGACAGTTTGCCGTCGGAATCGGTGGACAGTTTGCGTCGGAATCAGTGGACAGTTTGGATCGGAATGGGTGGACAGTTTGCGTCGGAATCGGTGGACAGTTTGCCCCGGAATACGCAGTGGTTGTTCATAAGGACGATGTGATGGACGAGAAAGTTATATTTTTTAGTACTTTGCACGACAGCCCTGAAGAACAGTTTTGTGAACTGTCGTTGATGGAACCTGAAGGTTCTGTTGTTTGTGCGACAGGTCAGGTGGTACGGATATTCGGTCTGCAGTATACGAAGTGGTCTTCCCATGCCCCTTTACTATCACGATCCGTGCCAACTTTAACGGGAGAGAAAAAGGTGTCAGAGACAGGGGTGGGGTTATCCCAGACCCTGTTTTTTGACCCGGGTCGAATCCGTCCATCGAATCTGTGATATAACTAACAAGACTTGGTGGGGATTTTTTTAGAGAAGCTCTGGGTTTGGAGCTTCATCACGAGCCTTTTCCAGAGGAGGGATTCCATGAAAAGGGGATTGTTTTTCGTTCTGCTGACGCTGTTTGTGTTCGCAGTGCCGATACAGAGCAGGGCCGGGGAGAAATTTTCATCCGAGACACAGGACTGCCTGGATTGCCACAGCACCGCCATGCCGGCCATCATCATGCAGTGGAGTAAGAGCGCCCATTGGGAAGCCGGGGTGGGATGCTATGAATGTCACAAGGCGGATAAGGACGATAAGGATGCCATGGACCATAACGGTTTTACTATCGCCATCCTTGTTACGCCGAAGGACTGTGGAAAGTGTCACCCCGTCGAGAGCGCCGAACAGCAGGCCAGCCACCATGCCGCGGCAGGAGATATCCTGAACTCGGCGGATGCCCTTCTTGGCCAGACTCTGGGGGGAGAACCCGCAGTGGCCGCCGGATGCGGGCAGTGTCACGGTTCCCTGGTGCAGGTGAACGACGACGGTACCCTTAACCCCGCTACCTGGCCCAATACCGGGATCGGACGGGTTAACCCGGACGGATCGAAGGGATCGTGTTCGGCGTGCCACACCCGGCATCGTTTCAGCAAGGCGCAGGCGAGAAGGCCCGATGTCTGTGGCAAATGCCACCTCGGTCCCGACCACCCGCAGAAAGAGGTTTACGAGGAGTCCAAGCACGGTATTCTCTACAAGGCGTTTACGGATGAACTTAACCTCGACCGGCCCAAGTGGGTCGCGGGGGAGGATTACTCTGATGCTCCCACGTGTGCTTCGTGCCACATGGGCGCTGCGGGTGAGGAAGGCGTAACCCACGACGTTGGAAAGCGTCTGAGCTGGAACCTTCGCTCCCCCATCTCCAAAAAGAAGGATAACTGGGAGGTTAAGAGGGAGGCCATGAAGGAAGTCTGCACGGCCTGTCACGCACCGGATTTTGTCAGTGGTTTCTACAAGCAGCTTGATGAGTTCGTGGAGTTGTACAATACGAAATTCGCGATCCCGGCCACTGAGATCCGTTCCATTCTCATTAAAGAGGGTATTATCAGCAAGGGCAACTTCGACGATGAAATCGACTGGATCTACTGGGAGCTCTGGCACCATGAGGGCAGGCGTGCCAGGCACGGAGCGGCCATGTCCGGACCTGACTACACCTGGTGGCACGGTCTTTATGAGGTTGCGAAGCACTTCTACACGGAATTTCTTCCCACCGCCAAGAGGCTGTCGGAAGAGGCCGGAAAGCCCGAGGTCTACGAGGCAATCCAGAAAAAGTACATTGAGGGCGATCCCAGGCATGAGTGGTACATCAAGGGGTTCGACAAGAAGCGGTTGGAGAAGGTCAGGGAGTACTACAGGGAGAGGTACAAGCAGGACATTGAATAATCAGCAGGTCGGCAGTTTAATGACATGAACGCAGGGGAGTCACGCGGATGGCGTGGCTCCCCTGTCTGCGGTGAGTCCTGGCCGACAACGAGATCGAAAGAGGATGCCGTATTTAACCAGAAAGTAAGGGAAAAATGATTTTGAGCCCTTGACACTGGTTTGGCCGTATCCTATAATCACTCCAAATTTTCCCAAAGGGGGATGTGTCCTTGCCCGATAAAGAACTTATCGCCAGACTAATGAAGGAAAACGAGGAGTTCAGAGTTCTTCGCGAGGAACATCTGGAGTTCGAGCGGCAGATAGAAGCGTTGAAAAAGAGGAAGCCAAGGGGTGATAGTACCCATTTTGAGATAGAAACGATTAAGAAAAAGAAGCTCAAGGGGAAAGACAAGATGGAGGTCATTCTTACGAAATATCGCTAATTTTCAGCTATTGGCGAGTCCCGGGGGCGAGGCCGATGGCCTCGCCCCTTTTTACATCAGGAGAATGAACAGATCATGAGCAGAAAATTGATAAGCGATCGTGTAAAAAAAGGGCCCGAGAGAGCCCCGGCCAGGGCGCTCCTTTATGCTACCGGAGTAACACGGAGTTCCATGGAACGTCCCCATATCGGTGTTTTTACAAGCTTTACGGATATTATCCCCGGACACATCGGGATGAGGGAACTTGAAAGAGCCATTGAAAAGGGCGTTCATTCCGGGGGTGGAGTTTCCTTTCTCGTGGGCGTTCCCGGGATGTGTGACGGGATTGCAATGGGCCACGCGGGGATGCGTTACAGCCTCCCGACCCGTGAGTGGATCTCCGATCTTGTGGAGGCGGTCAGCCAGGGCCACGCCTTCGACGGTATTGTTCTGCTGACCAATTGCGACAAGATCACCCCGGGCATGCTGATGGCCGCGGCGAGGCTGGATGTCCCGTCCATCGTTGTAACCGCCGGCCCCATGCATTCCGGTATGTACAGAGGCAGCCGGCGTTCACTGGTTCGGGATACCTTCGAGGCGGTAGGCCTTTATCAGGCGGGCGGCATCGATGAGGCCGAGTTGGAGTGCCTGGCCCAGGAGGCTTGTCCGGGCGCCGGGTCGTGCCAGGGAATGTACACCGCCAATACCATGGCCTGTGTCACAGAGGCTCTGGGAATGTCTCTTCCCGGGTGTGCCACCGGCCTCGCCGGGTTTTCAAAAAAACGGCGCCTTGCCTTCGAATCCGGAGAACGCGTAGTCGCCATGGTCGAGGAGGGTCTGTCCCCTTCGCGCATCCTGACTCAGGAGGCGTTTGCCAACGGTATCGCGGTAGATATGGCCCTTGGAGGGTCAAGTAATACGGCCCTTCACGTTCTGGCGATAGCCCACGAGGCCGGGGTCAAGGTTGATCTTGCCCTTTTCGATGAGATAAGTGCACGCACGCCGCATATCGCCAACATTCGGCCCGGCGGGGAACATTTCATGGAGGACCTCGAGTACGCCGGCGGCGTCCCGGCCATCATGAACCGGCTCCTTCCTCTCCTCGCGGCTTCCATGACCGTTTCGGGGATGGACATCAGGGATATCGCCTCGAAGGCCCCGGTGCTGGACCCGGAGGTAATTCACTCTACGGATACCCCCTATCACAGCCAGGGCGGCATCGCCGTGCTCAGGGGCAATCTTGCCCCTGACGGCAGCGTGGTCAAGCAGACAGCCGTGTCTGAAGATATGCAGTTTTTCGAGGGGCCCGCCCGCGTTTTTGAGTGTGAGGAGGACGCCATGACTGCGGTCATGGGCAATGAGGTAACGAATGGTGATGTGCTCGTAATCAGGAACGAGGGTCCCAAGGGAGGGCCAGGGATGCGAGAGATGTTGTCCGTGACTTCGGCCATCCACGGGATGGGGCTTAAGGTCGCTCTGATCACCGATGGCCGGTTTTCCGGTGGGACCCGGGGGCCGTGCATCGGGCATATTTCTCCGGAGGCAGCCGCAGGCGGCCCAATGGGACTGGTCCGGGAGGGAGACAAGATCACCATCGATATCCCAGGCCGCACCCTGGATGTGGGAATCTCCGATGATGAGATGGCTAGGCGCAAGGATGCATGGGTTCCCCCTGAGCCAAGGGTAAAAAAGGGTATTTTGGGCCGTTATGCGCGGCTCGTTCGGTCAGCCAGTACCGGGGCCATCCTGGATTAGGTCGGCAACAGGTAAAACGAGGAGTTCAAAATGCAGATGACCGGCGCTGAAATGCTCATAAAATCCATGAGGGACGAGGGTGTTGAAATCCTGTTCGGTTATCCGGGCGGAGTTCTCCTCGAATTCTACGACGCACTCTTCAAGAGCGGCATGCGGCATGTGTTGACGCGGCACGAACAGGCCACAGCCCACGCTGCTGACGGCTATGCCCGCGCCACGGGCAGGGTGGGGGTATGCATGGCGACGTCCGGCCCGGGGGCGACCAATCTGGTTACCGGAATCGCCACCGCCTATATGGATTCGGTGCCTATCGTGGCCTTCACCGGGCAGGTGCCGACTCACATGATCGGCGGGGATGCCTTTCAGGAGGCCGATATCGTCGGCGTGACCCGGCCTATCACAAAACACAGCTATCTCGTCAAGAAGACAGAGGATATTCCCCTAGTGGTACAGGAAGCATTTTATATCGCCTCTTCCGGGCGCCCAGGACCCGTGGTTGTCGATCTTCCCAAGGACGTTCTCGCCGGTAAGGGAAAGTACCGGCGGGCCGATAAGGTTGAGATCAGGGGATACAAACCCAAGGTGAATGGTCACCCCGGACAGCTCAAGCGGGTGATAAACGAGGTGCAGAAGGCCAAAAAACCGGTTATATACGCCGGCGGCGGCGTCATCATCTCCGACGCTACCGGGGAATTGGTGAAATTCGCTGAAATGAACCGGATTCCCGTGACCAATACGCTCCTCGGCCTGGGGGGCTTCCCGGGCGACCATCCCCTTTTCGTCGGAATGCTTGGAATGCACGGGACCTACCAGGCCAACATGACCATTCACAATTCGGATCTCATTATTGCCATTGGGGCCCGTTTTGATGACCGTGTGACCGGAAATGTAAAAAAGTTTGCTCCCAACGCGAGGATTGTCCACGTTGACATTGATCCATCCGCCATCAGCAAGAACATCGTTGTCCACGTCCCCGTGGTCGGAGACGTGAAGAACGTGCTGAAAGGGTTGAATGAATTGCAGGCCGGCCAGGAGTCCGTCTGGGAGGAAATCCGTGAAAGATGGCTAAATGAGGTCAGGGATTGGGGCGATGAGCGCCCCCTTGAATACGACCGCAAAAGCAGCATACTCAAGCCCCAATATGTCGTTGAAAAGCTGAATGAACTTGCACCTGACGATGCCATAATCGCCACGGAAGTGGGACAGAACCAGATGTGGGTCGCTCAGTTCTACAGGTTCTGCCGTCCGCGAACCCTCCTCTCCTCGGGGGGGCTTGGCACGATGGGATACGGTTTTCCCGCGGCAATGGGCGCGCAGTTCGCGTATCCCGACAGGCTGGTTATTGACGTTGCCGGGGACGGCAGTTTTCAGATGAATCTCCAGGAACTCGCTACTGTGGCCCAACACAACCTTCCTGTTAAGGTCTTTATCCTGAATAACGGATTCCTGGGCATGGTCCGTCAGTGGCAGGAGCTGTTTTACGGGGCGAGATACGCATCTACATGCCTTTCCTCCAATCCCGACTTCGTCAAGGTGGCGGAGGCATTCGGGGTCAGGGGAATCCGGATCGACGGGAAAGCGGAGGTGGAAGCCGGCATCAGGGAAGCGCTGGCACACCCGGGACCCGTTCTGGTGGATTGCACCGTTGATCGTGAGGAGGGTGTCTACCCCATGGTGCCGCCCGGGGCAGGCAGTTCCGAGATGATTTTCGGACCTGTGAGAAAGAAGGAAACGAAGCTTAAAGCCGTGAAGTAAGATGACTTCGTAACAGACCCACCTATGGCCTTTTACGACCTTATCAACAGGTAGAGGGATCTTATGAGACATACCATTTCCATTACCGTGGAGAATAAATTTGGAGTTCTGTCCCGCGTCGTGGGCCTTTTTTCGGGGAGGGGGTTCAACATCGAGAGCCTGAGCGTCGGTGAGACCCTTGATCCGACTGTCTCACGTATGACCATCGTCAGCCGGGGGGATGAAAGGATCGTCGAACAGGTGATTAAACAGCTGAGGAAGCTCGTGGATATCATCAAGGTCACTGATCTGACCGACACGTCTTTCGTTGACAGGGAGTTGATCCTGGCCAAGGTCAATGCCACCGAAAAAACCAAGGCTGAAATACTGCGAATCAACGATATTTTCCGGGGGAAGATTGTTGACGTTTCCCCTCACAGCTACACATTCGAAATTACCGGTGCAGAGGGCAAGATCGATGCTTTTATCAATCTGATCAGGCCCTTCGGGGTCAAGGAAATAGTGCGCACCGGAAAAGTGGCCATCGCGCGGGAGATGCACACCGACTAGGCGGGTATTGAAACGCGCCAGTGAAGGAGGAAGAAAGAATGAACGTTATTACGGACAAGGATATAAAGGGCAACAATCTCAAGGGCGTGAAAGTGGCCGTCATCGGATATGGCAGCCAGGGACATGCCCACGCGCTTAACCTGCATGAGAGCGGAGTGGATGTTAAAGTCGGCCTTCCGGAGAGCAGCAAAAGCAGGGCGAAAGCGGTCAAGGCTGGCCTCTCGGTGGCGTCCGTCGAGGAGGCATCCGGCTGGGCTGATCTGATCATGGTGCTGGTGCCGGATGAGATACAGAAATCCGTCTACGAAAACGCCATAGCGCCCCACGCCCGGAAGAACAGCACCCTGGCTTTTGCCCACGGTTTCGCAATCCATTTCGGGCAGATCGTGCCGCCCCCCGCGACGGATGTGATCATGATCGCTCCAAAGGGCCCGGGGCATCTGGTTCGCCAGGAATATTCCCAGGGGAGAGGGGTCCCCTGCCTTGTAGCCATCCATCAGGATGAGAGCGGGAAGGCAAAGGAGATGGCCCTGGCATATGCCGGCGCAATTGGCGCAGGGCGGGTCGGGATATTGGAGACCACATTCCGGGAGGAGACCGAGACGGATCTCTTTGGCGAACAGGCCGTTCTTTGCGGTGGAGCGACCGGTCTGGTGCTGGCCGGGTATGAAACCCTCGTCGAAGCGGGATACGCTCCCGAGATGGCATATTTCGAGTGCCTCCATGAACTCAAGCTCATCGTCGACCTCATGTACCAGGGGGGGATTTCCAACATGCGCTACTCCATCAGCAATACCGCCGAGTACGGGGACCTGACCCGGGGCGGGCGTATTGTCGATGAGGACGTAAAGGATGAGATGAGGTATATCCTCGAGGAAATACAGAGCGGCGAATTTGCCAAGGAGTGGATTCTCGAAAACCAGGCCGGCCGTCCGGTGTTTAACGCACTGAAAAGACAGGGCGCCGAGCATCCAATTGAAGAGGTGGGCCGCCGGTTGCGCGCCCTGATGCCCTGGCTGAAAGAGGAGTCAGCGGTTAAGGATTGATGGACCTGCAAAAAGTCCATCAATGCGCCCGTTGAAGGGCGCCCATATCAATTGACAGGGGCGGTATTGGACAAGGGACGCACCATCATCGGGGTCGCTTCGGAGGGCCTGAAGCCGGCCGGCCTTATCGCGGCTGGAGCCGTGGTTCTTTTCGCCATCGGGTTTTCGGTCGCGGGGATCTTTTTTCTGGCCGGTTCCGTTGCCGTCCTTCTCTTCTTTCGGGATCCCGAGAGAAAAACGCAGGCACGCCCAGGCGATATTTTTTCCCCGGCCGATGGCCGGGTCGTAGCAGTGGGCCCGGTGGCTGAGGAGAGATATCTGAAGGGGCCGGCCATGAGGATCAGTGTCTTTATGAGCATCTTCAACGTCCATATCAACCGGATCCCCCTCCCGGGCCGCGTCCTTGAGGTCAAGCATCTCCCCGGCGGGTTCCGCATGGCCCATCTCGATGAAGCGAGTCTCCAGAACGAACGGACAGAGATTCTAATGGAGGACCCATCGGGGCGCAGGGCACTGATGGTCCAGGTAGCGGGGTTGGTGGCGCGCCGGATTATCTGCCGCCTCGTTTCCGGAGAACGTGTTGAGACGGGGCGCCGTTTCGGGCTTATCTGTTTCGGGTCAAGGGTCGATCTTTATCTGCCGCCGGAAACGGCGTCCGCCGTTAACGTGGGGGACCGGGTTCGGGCGGGTTTGTCGGTTGTGGGAAGGCTGGAATCAAATGGGTAAGGTGGCGGGTCCGGACCCGCAAAATAATCGCAGGGCGGTATATCTGCTGCCCAACATGATAACCAGTCTTGCCCTCTTCTCGGGGTTTTTCTCCGTCGTTGCATCGCTTAACGGACAATTTGTCAAGGCCGCCGTGGCCATCCTGGTGGCAGGCCTGTTCGATGCCCTGGACGGCAGGATTGCCCGGCTTACCCGGACAGCTTCCCCCTTCGGTGTCCAGTACGACAGCCTTTCGGACGTCATCGCTTTCGGGATGGCGCCGGCCCTCCTGATGTATACTGCGGTCCTCAAGCCGCTGGGCCGTTTCGGGTGGCTTGGGGCTTTCCTCTATCTGGCGTGCGGCGCCCTGAGGCTTGCGAGGTTCAACGTGCAGGCCCAGAAAGCCGGTCAGAAGCATTTCACCGGCCTCCCTATCCCCGCAGCCGCAGGCCTGGTGGCTTCGGGGCTGCTCATTGTAGGGAACGGGGTAGGGAGCGAGGGGTTGAAAAGCGGCATAATGAAGGTGGGGGTCGTGGCGGGTGTATACGTCCTGTCCCTGCTTATGGTCAGCAGGATACCCTATCCCGGGTTGAAACAGGTGGTGATTCCCCGCAGAAAAGCATTTCAGGTTCTTGCCGGGGTGGTTATCTGCGTTGTCATCGCCGCGAACTACCCGGAAAAATTCCTGTTCGGCTTTGCACTGTTCTACACTGTCCTGGGCCCGGTCATCGGGACCTGGATCCTTAAAAAGCTCGCCGGTGGGGAGGTTATTCCCATGGAGAGCTATACCCTGGAGGATGAGGACATCCTCGAGGGTGATGGAGAGGAGGTGGTGAGGCACAATGGGGCTTAGTGAATATGACCTTGGATTGACCGGGTTAAATCGGTGGGGCGAGGGCCACCACGAGTGTCTACCGATACTTTGGCGGCACCCCATATGCGGCCCCTTTGACCTTCCGAGAGCTTCCCGGTCGAAGCTTTTCCAAATATTCCTTCATCCATTTTAAGTTTATGGCCCGGATGAGACAAGGTAACGGAAGGAGAGAACAGGATGTCTAAAAAGATTTTTATTTTCGATACCACACTGCGGGACGGTGAGCAGTCGCCCGGAGCATCAATGAACATGGGGGAAAAAGTCCAGGTTGCCAGACAGCTCGAGCGGTTGAACGTAGACGTGATTGAGGCCGGGTTCCCTATTGCCTCGGAAGGTGATTTTGAGGCAGTCAAGGCCGTAGCCGCCACGGTTAAAAGGCCGCAGGTCGCGGGGCTTTGCCGGGCCGGCAAGAAAGACATCGATCGGGCATGGGACGCTCTTAAAGAGGCTAAAAAGCCAAGGATACATATCTTCATTGCCACCTCCGACATACACATCAAGTATAAGCTGCAGAGGACCCATGACCAGGTCAGGCAGGCTGCCGTGGACGCCGTTCTGCACGCCGCAGCCTATACGGATAACGTCCAGTTTTCCGCGGAGGACGCCGCCCGGAGCGACGTCGGCTATCTTTGCGAGGTGGTTCAGGCTGTCATCGAGGCGGGGGCGAGGACGGTGAATATTCCCGACACGGTTGGTTATGCCATCCCCGACGAGTTCGGGGCGCTCATTGCCACCCTTCTGGATAGAGTACCCAACTTCAACCAGGCTGTTCTCGCTGTCCACTGCCACAACGACCTGGGGCTGGCCGTGGCCAATTCCCTCGCGGCGGTGGCAAACGGGGCGAGACAGGTGGAATGCACAATCAATGGCATCGGAGAGCGCGCAGGCAATGCCTCCCTGGAGGAGACAGTCATGGCTTTAAAGACCCGCCATGACCATCTCGGGTTTACCACCGGCATCAAAACCCAGGAGATCTACAGGTCAAGCCGGCTGGTCTCATCCATAACCGGGATACTCGTTCAGCAGAACAAGGCCATTGTCGGCGCCAACGCCTTTGCCCACGAAGCCGGCATCCACCAGGACGGGGTGCTGAAAGAGAAGACGACCTACGAGATCATGACCCCGGAATCCATCGGTCTTAAAGAAAACACCTTGGTGCTGGGAAAGCACTCCGGAAGGCACGCCTTCAAGGAGAGGATCAAGACCCTTGGGATCGACCTCGACGATGAGGGCATGGAGAAGGCCTTCGTGGCCTTCAAGCGGCTGGCAGACAAGAAAAAGACCGTCTACGATGAGGATATTGAGGCCCTTGTCGCCGATGAGGTCCACCGTATTCCCGACAGATTCAAGCTCCTGAGCGTTACCTTTACCAGTGGGACGAACGTGGTCCCCTCCGCTACCGTTGAACTGGAGGTAGACGGAAAGCTCAAGGCCAAGGCGGAATTCGGTGATGGCGCTGTAGATGCGGCGTTCAAGGCCATCAAGAAAATCGCCCGCAGCCGTGCCAAACTTGTGCGATATACCGTCTCGGCCATCACCGGGGGCGCGGACGCGCTTGGCGGAGTCACTGTGAGGATCAAGGAAAACGGCAACACAGTGGTTGGCCAGGGCGCTGCTTCCGATGTTATCGTGGCGTCGGCAAGAGCCTTCGTAAACGCGCTCAACAACCTGGAATACCGAAAGACCAGGCCGGTCGTTGACAGGCCGACCCTGTAAAATTAAAGAGGGCTTATCCATGCCGATGACAATCACAGAAAAGATCCTGGCCGCCCATGCCGGCAGGGGAGAGGTGCATCCGGGCGAAATCATAATGGCCGATGTGGATCTGGCCCTGGGCAATGACATTACGGCTCCCATAGCAATCAAGATCCTCCGGGACCGTGGAATCCATCAGGTTTTCGACAGGGACAAGATCGCCCTGGTTCCTGATCACTTCTCGCCCAACAAGGACATTGAATCCGCGGAACAGTGCAGGGAGATGAGGCAGTTCGCCGGGGATTACGGGATCACCCACTACTTCGAACTGGGAGAAATGGGGATCGAACACGCCCTTCTGCCCGAGCAGGGTCTTGTGCTGCCGGGGGAACTGGTTGTCGGGGCGGACAGCCATACCTGTACCTACGGCGCCCTTGGGGCCTTCTCCACCGGCGTTGGGAGCACCGATCTGGCGGGTGTGATGATCGGCGGCAAGGTGTGGTTAAAGGTGCCCTTCACCATAAAGTTCGTCATCAACGGCGCCATGAAGCCGTGGGTAGGGGGGAAGGATCTCATCCTCTACACCATAGGCAAGATCGGGGTGGATGGCGCCCTTTACCGGTCCATGGAGTTTACGGGGACCACCATTGAGAATCTTGGAATGTCCGACCGGCTCACCATGTGCAACATGGCAATAGAGGCCGGCGCCAAAAACGGGATCATCCCCCCGGATGACATCACGGAGGAGTACGTCAACCCAAGGGCTCACAGGGAGTACACGTTTTACACCTCTGACGCCGGGGCGGAGTATGAAGCGACCATCAAGATTGATGCTTCCGATATTGATCTTCAGGTTGCTTTCCCCCATCTGCCTGAAAATGTCAAAACGGTGGGCGAGGCTGTCGACATCCCGATTGACCAGATCGTCATAGGATCCTGCACCAACGGGCGCATCGAGGACCTGCGGGTTGCGGCGGACATTATCAAGGGAAGAAAAGTGGCCAGGGGGGTGAGGGTGATCATCATACCCGCCACGCCTACCATCTATCGACAGGCAATGGATGAGGGCCTTTTCGGCATCTTTCTTGATGCCGGGGCAGTTGTCAGCACCCCCACTTGCGGGCCGTGCCTTGGAGGGCATATGGGGGTTCTTGCCGAAGGGGAGCGTGCCGTGGCGACCACCAACAGGAACTTCGTGGGCCGAATGGGGCATCCGAAAAGCGAGGTCTATCTGGCCGGCCCGGCCGTGGCGGCCGCAAGCGCGGTGACCGGGACCATAAGTTCCCCCGAGGATCTTTAGATATGGGGGGATAAAACAGTCCAGAGTCCAGAGTCCAGAGTGGAGAAAACATTGCCTGGTACCTAGCCCCAGGAACCAGGAACCAGGAACCTGTCTTTAGAGACGGAGAGTGAAAATGAGCGATGATATTCTGAAGGGCAAGGCATGGCGGTTCGGAGAGGACGTGGACACGGACGCCATTATACCGGCGCGGTATCTTAACACGTCGGATCCGGATCAATTGGCGTCACATTGCATGGAGGATGCCGATCCCTCCTTTCCCGGCAGGGTTTCTCCCGGCGACATGATCGTTGCGGGAAAAAACTTCGGCTGCGGCTCCTCGCGGGAACATGCGCCCATTGCCATCAAGGCCGCTGGGGTTTCCTGTGTTATCGCTCCATCCTTTGCGAGGATATTCTATAGAAACTCGTTTAACATGGGGCTCCCGATCTTCGAGTCCGATGAAGCTTCCGAGAAAATCAATGCGGGCGATGAACTCGAGGTGAACGTATCCGGCGGTTTTATCTCCAATCTGACACATGGGGAAAGATACCAATTCAAAGTCATTCCCGCTTTCATGATGGATCTTGTAACGGCCGGAGGGCTTATTTCCTATCTCACCGAGGAGAATGTCTGATGAACATGAAAACAGGTAAATTCAATATTCTGGTCCTGGAAGGGGACGGCATAGGCCCGGAGGTAACGGCCGAGGCTTTGAAGGTCCTCGATGCCGCCGGGGATGCATTCGGGGCATCATTCGATCTCACCCACGCACTGGCGGGAGGCATCGCCATCGATGAGGAGGGCGCGCCCATCTCCAATGAGACACTTTCTCTGGCCAAAAACTCCGATGCCATAGTGCTTGGGGCCGTGGGTGGACCGAAATGGGATGATCTGCCGACGGACCGGCGGCCTGAAAAGGGCCTGCTCGCCCTCAGGTCCGACCTGGACCTTTTCGCTAACCTGAGGCCGGCTATCGTCTTTCCATCCCTGGCCCAGGCGTCGACATTAAAGCCGGAGGTGGTTTCAGGGATCGATCTCCTGGTGGTTCGCGAACTGGTCTCCGGCATCTACTTTGGCGAACCTCGCGGGATCAGCGAGGGGGAAAACGGGCGGGTAGGGTTTAATACAATGCGCTACTCCGAGCATGAGATTGAAAGGGTGGCCAGGGTAGCTTTCGAGATGGCCGCCAGGAGGAGAGGCAAGGTGACATCCGTGGACAAGGCCAATGTCCTGGAGGTCAGCGGCCTCTGGAGAGAGATCGTTAAGGGTGTGGCCCTGGAGTTTCCCGATGTGGAGGTGGATCACCAGTTCGTCGACAACTGCAGCATGCAGTTGATAAGGGATCCCGCCCAGTTTGACGTCATCCTCACCGGCAACATGTTCGGGGACATCCTTTCCGATGAGGCTTCCATGCTCACCGGTTCCATCGGGATGCTTCCATCGGCCAGTATCGGTGGAGCCTGCTCGATGTATGAACCCTCCCACGGCACGGCGCCGGATATCGCGGGACACGACAAGGCCAATCCACTGGCGGCAATCCTTTCCGTGGCGATGCTTCTCGAGATTACCTGCGGCATGATGGATGCCGCCCTGGCCGTGCGCTCGGCTGTGGAGGGCGTTCTCCAGGATGGTTATCGCACGGGGGATATCTTCAGCGAGGGCACACGACTTGTCTCCTGCTCCGAAATGGGCCAACTGGTGGCGAAAAGGGTCATAAGGGCAAGGAAGTGAAATCTGTAAAGATAGGAATCATTGGCCTGGGAAACATCGGGTGCGGGGTCATGGAGATCCTTCAGCGCAACTCAGGCCTCCTGGCAAGCCGTCTGGGCGCGTCCATCGAGGTTGTCCGCGTGGCCGACATCGATCCGGACCGCCCCAGGGACGTAACTGTCCCTGAGGGGGTCATGACTGTCGATGCCATGGATGTGATCAACGATCCTGAGGTTCAGATCGTGGTGGAACTCATCGGCGGCATCGAACCGGCGCGGAGCTATATACTTGCGGCAATCAACAGGGGAAAGCACATTGTCACCGCCAACAAGGCCCTCCTTTCAACCCATTGGTCCGAGCTTTCGAAAAAGGCCGGGGCGAAGGGGGTGACCCTCGGGTTCGAGGGCAGCGTTGCAGGAGGAATCCCCCTCGTTCGCACAATCAAGGTCGGGCTCGTGGCAAACCGGATCCTCTCCGTGACCGGCATCATAAACGGGACCTGCAACTACATACTGACCCGCATGCACAAGGAGCACATGACCTTCTCCAGTGTTCTCGGGGATGCGCAGGATAAGGGGTATGCCGAGGCCGATCCGGCCATGGACGTCGATGGTGTCGATGCTGCCCAGAAACTGGCCATTCTGGTCAACCTTTGCTTCAATATTCCCGTTTCCCCGGAAGATTTTCCGTACCAGGGGATTTCCCGGTTGATTCCGCTGGATCTCGAAGTGGCCGAGGATTTCGGGTGCCGGATCAAACTCCTCGCGACTGCCGGGCGATCCGGCGGCGAGGTTGAGGCGTGGGTCCATCCGTCACTTGTCCCGGAAGGGCATCCGCTTGCCTCAGTGGACGGGATTTTTAACGCGGTCTATATCCAGGACGACAACCTCGGGCCATCCCTGTATTATGGCAGGGGAGCGGGAAGGCTTCCCACCGGGAGCGCCGTGGTCTCGGATGTGGTTTCCTGTGTCCGGGACATCCTGTCCGGGGCGGTGGAGAGGATACCCGTGAGCGGTTACAGGACCATAAGCAATAGTGAACCGCCCATGAAGCTTGCGGGGAATACAGCCAGCGAGTTCTATGTCAGGGTCTCCGCTCACGACAGCCCCGGTGTTCTCTCCACCATCTCCGGTATCCTGGGAAAGCACGGGATCAGCATCAGTTCTGTAATCCAGCGGGGCCGTGAGACGGACCCGGGGGGTGGGGTGCCCCTTGTGATGATTACCCATGAGGCCGTTTTCTCACGGATGTTAGAGGCCCTTCAGGAGATCGATGCCCTGGACGTGACGATCGGGGAGAGTTTTTTGATGAGGATATTAATGACTTCGTAAAAGTCATCAATAACAGGAAACTGAGATGAACGAAAAACGTAAATATATCGTACTGCTCGGAGATGGGATGGCCGATCGCCCGATGGATGAACTGGGGGGGAAGACCCCTCTTGAAGTGGCTGATACACCCAATATGGACCGAATGTCCATGAGCGGTATTATTGGCCTTGCACGAACCATCCCCGCGGGGATGGCGTTGGGCAGCGACGTCGCCAACCTTTCAGTCCTCGGTTACGACCCTGCTACGGTCTACACCGGCCGGTCCCCCATTGAGGCCGCAGGCATGGGCGTTGCTCTTGGCCCTGACGATGTGGCCTTCCGCTGCAATCTTGTCACCCTGGGCCTGCCAGGCCCGGATGGGCCGGACACGGCGCTGCCATTAGGGGAGATTGATCCTCGATGGATCATGGTGGATTTTGCCGGCGGACATCCCAGCGGCCCAGAGGCTGAGTCCATATTAGCGACCCTGAGCGAGAACCTTGCGGGGAACGGGATCGAGTTTCACCCGGGCGTTTCCTACAGGCATCTTGTGGTCTGGAGGAACGGGTTGGACGATCTCGAGACAGCCCCTCCTCACGACCTGACCGATCAGCCTGTCGGGGCGGGGTGGCCGCGTGGAGAGGCCGCGGACGTGGTGCTGGACCTGATGAAGCGTTCGGTTCAGGCCCTTCCTGGGAACCCTGCAAACCGTGCAAGGGTTGAATCAGGGGCAAACCCCGTGAACGCCATCTGGCTATGGGGCCAGGGTAAACGCCCCCACATTTCCCATTTTCACGACAGGTATGGAATTGACGGCGCCATGATAACGGCTGTTGACCTGTTGAGGGGATTGGGCGTTTCCGTCGGGTTTACCGTTGTGGATGTTCCAGGGGCGACGGGATATCTGGATACGAACTATTCCGGCAAGGCTCTGGCTGCTCTAAGCGCCCTGGAGAAGGTTGATCTGGTCTACCTGCACGTCGAGGCTCCGGACGAGGCCTCCCACGGCGGTTCGCTCGAAAATAAGCTCAGGGCGCTGGAGGATTTTGATGCCGAAGTGGTTGGCCCTGTCCTCGAAGGAATGAGGGCCACCGGGAAACCATTCAGAGCGCTGGTGATGCCGGATCATGCCACTCCCCTTGCCATCAAGACCCATTCCGGGGAACCGGTGCCCTTTGCCGTCCTGGACTCCGAGAACACCGGTAACGGCTCCGGCCTTGCCTACTCGGAGAGGAACGCACAGAGCACGGGCCTGCTCCTGGATAGGGGACATGAGCTCATGGGGAGATTTATCGAGGGGAAGTTGTAATCTGGACTTTGGACTTTGGACATTGGACTATTATCAAACCGGAGGGCGGGAATAGATGGCGTTAGTTGTTCAGAAATTCGGCGGAACATCGGTGGGCAGTATCGAGAAGATCCGCCATGTGGCCGAAATTGCCAAGAGGGCGAAGGACGGCGGCAACGAGGTGGTGGTAGTCGTCTCAGCCATGGCCGGTGAGACCAACAAACTGGTTGCTCTTTGCGCTGCCGTCATGGAGCCGCCGGATCCCAGGGAATACGATGTCGTCGTGTCTACCGGTGAGCAGGTCACTATCGGTCTACTGTCCATGGCCCTTAAAACCATGGGCGCCGATTCCATCTCGCTGCTGGGTTCCCAGATCGCCATACATACCGACCCCGTGCATTCAAAAGCGAGGATCCACAGAATAGATGACGGAAAAATTCGCGAAAACCTGAAAGCCGGCCGGGTAGTAGTTCTGCCCGGGTTTCAGGGCGTGGATGAGAACGGAAACGTTACCACCCTGGGCAGGGGAGGTTCGGACACCTCCGCCGTGGCCATTGCCGCAGCGCTCAAGGCAGATGCCTGTGAAATCTACACGGACGTTGAGGGTATCTTTACTGCCGATCCAAACGTAGTTGCGGATGCCAGGAAAATATCCCGGATCTCCTACGACGAGATGCTCGAGATGGCAAGCCAGGGGGCCAAGGTGCTCCAGATCCGTTCGGTTGAATTTGCCAAAAAGTACCATGTTCCCCTGCACGTGCGCTCGACCTTCAGTGATGTCGAGGGGACCTGGGTTATAAAGGAGGATTACGATATGGAAAAGGTAGTGGTTTCGGGGGTGACATGTGACAAGAACGAGGCCAAAATTTCCGTCCTCAGGGTTCCAGACAGGCCCGGGATCGCCGCGAGCCTCTTCGGACCCATAGCCAGGGCCAATATCAATGTGGACATGATTATCCAGAATATCAGCGTCGACGGATACACGGACATGACCTTTACCGTTCCCAGAACCGATCTGACGCAGGCTCTCGGCATTGTGCGAAAGGTCAGCAAAGATATCGGAGCCAGGGATGTCCTTACGGACGAAAAGGTGGCGAAAATCGCCGTCATAGGCACAGGGATGCGAAATCATTCCGGCGTGGCATCCAGAATGTTTAGCGCTCTCGCGGATGAGGGCATAAATATAATGATGGTAAGCACCTCGGAGATCAAGGTGTCCTGCGTTGTGAAGATGAAGTATGCCGAGCTTGCTGTTCGTATTCTTCACGAGGCATTTGATCTTGGAACGGAGAGCGTATAGTCGGCCGCCATGGCGGCCGGGAAGGCGGAAAAGCAATGGCCGGAGCGAAAAAAACAGAGGATGAAGACAGAGTTGTTGTCTACGATACGACCCTGCGGGATGGTACTCAGGCCGAGGAGATCAGCCTTCAGGTCAAGGATAAAATAGCTATCGCCCATTGTCTTGATGAACTTGGGATCGATTTCATTGAGGGTGGATGGCCGGGATCCAACCCCAGGGATATGGAGTTTTTCGAGAAGACGGCAAGCCTGAAACTGGACATTTCACGCATTGCGGCTTTCGGGTCTACCCGGCGCAAAAAGACCAGGGCGGCTGACGACCCCCAGATCCAGGCGCTTCTACGGGCTTCCGAGGTCATAACCATCTTCGGCAAGAGTTGGCACCTTCACGTAAAGGAGGCCCTGAGGACATCCCTGGAGGAGAATCTCGATATGATCCATGATTCGGTCTCCTACCTCAAAGCCAACGCGGACCTTGTTTTTTATGATGCAGAGCATTTTTTCGACGGCTATAAGGACGATCCGGAATACGCGCTCAGAACCTTACAGGCCGCGCACAAGGCCTCGGCCGACTGCCTTGTTCTCTGCGACACCAACGGGGGGACACTGCCCAGCGAAATGGAGAAGATCGTCCTGGAGGTCCAGGGAGCGATCCCCGACGCCAGACTTGGAGCCCACATGCACAACGATTCCGAGTGCGCTGTTGCCAACTCCCTCCTCTTCCTTCAGTTGGGCGGTCGGCACGTTCAGGGAACCATCAATGGGTGGGGCGAAAGGTGCGGAAACGCCAACCTGTGTTCCATCATCCCGGCCCTCAGCCAGAAAATGGGGATGAAAACATCCGTTTCCCCTGAGAAATTGTCGAGATTGAGGGAGATTTCGAGGACAATTTCTGAATTTGCCAACATGGCCCCCTATTCCCGGCAGCCCTACGTTGGAAGGAGCGCCTTTGCACACAAGGGGGGCATACACGTTTCGGCCATCCAGCGGAATCGTCGGACGTACGAGCATACCGACCCGTCTTCAGTCGGCAACCGGACCAGAGTCCTGCTTTCCGATCTCTCGGGGAGGAGCAATATCCTTTTCAAGGCGGCTGAGTTGGGGATCCGCATGGATGACAAGGACCCCGCCATCGCAAGGGTCCTCGAAGAGATAAAGGAACTTGAAAACAGGGGCTTTCTGTACGAGTCGGCCGAGGCGTCGTTTGAACTTCTCCTGAAAAAGGCAATGGGAAAACATCGCAGATTCTTCGGGCTCAAAGGGTTCAGAGTGATAGATGAGAAGCGGGAATGGGATAAGCCGCCCCTTTCGGAGGCCACAATAATGGTCGAGGTGGACGGCAGCGTGGAACACACAGCTTCCGTCGGGCACGGCCCGGTTGATGCCATGGATGCCGCCTTGCGCAAAGCGCTGACCAAATTTTACCCTGTTCTCAGCGAGGTCAAGCTGCTGGACTACAAGGTCAGAATCCTGCCTGAGAACAAGGGGACGGCGGCCGTCACCCGGGTAATAATCGAGTCCGGCGACGGAAAGACCAGGTGGTCCACTGTTGGGGTTTCCGCGAATATTCTCGAGGCTTCCTGGCAGGCCCTCGTTGATTCCATTGAGTACAAGCTCCTGCGTGCGGAAGAGGGGGAGGGATAGACACAGCCCGGCGCCGGCAGGGCAGGTAGAGCACCTTCAACATTCAATGCCGGCATCTATTGTGAATAACTCCGCAAGGTCTGGCCCGCTGTTGATGCTTGACTAGCGGGTTTTATTGTGCAAAAAAGTTCAGTTGAGAAAAGAGTGGGCCGCGGTGAGATTGTGAATAGAAGAACACCAGGCGCGCGGGAGTCACGCCAGGGTGAACCACGGAGGGGTAAATAATGACGGAAAGTAAAAATATCTTTGAGAGGGGCCTCTGGCGTAACCCCATGAGCTATCTGGGGATGCTTCTCTCTGCAGGGTCGGCGCTGATGATCGTTGTCCTGCTTGTCATCGATTTTCTGGCCAAGTTTCCATCGCCATATTTCGGCGTCCTGCTCTTTTTCATCCTTCCGGTATCTTTCATGGCGGGTTTCCTCCTCATCGTCTGGGGGATGTGGGATGAACACAAGAGAAGGCGAAAAGGCCACACCGACGAAATACCCAGATTCCCTGTCCTGGACCTGAACGAACCGGGACACATGGTAAGGTTTATAGTTTTTATTTCAGGCACGGTGTTTGCCGTTATACTCCTGACCGTGATTGCTTACCAGGCCTATCATTTCACCGAGTCACGGGCATTTTGCGGAGATCTATGCCACAGTGTAATGGCCCCCGAGGCTACCGCTGCGCTGAACTCACCCCATGCCAGGGTCCTGTGTGCGGAATGCCACGTGGGTCCGGGGGCGGGATGGTACGTCAAATCCAAACTCGCGGGCACAAGACAGTTGTTCGCCGTTCTTCTGAAAACCTATCCCAAACCCATTCCCCCGGCCATCGAGCATCTCCGTCCTGCTCGCGAAACCTGCGAGATGTGTCATTGGCCCGCGAAGTTCTACGGCAGCATACTGAGGGTAAGGACGCATTTTGGTTTCGACGAGAAAAACACGCCGCACGACGTTTCCATGCTCGTGAAGATTGGAGGAGGCGAGAATCTGAGCGAAAAAGGAGGATCCGGCATCCACTGGCACATGCTGTCGGAAGAGAAAGTGACCTTCAGAGCCGCCGACCCTAATCTTCAGGTGATCCCCGTTGTCTGGGATGAGCAGGCGGACGGCAGTGTGGTGGAGTACAAACTCCAGGGCTACGAGGAGAAGAAAGACGCCGGAAAGGACAACAAGGTTCGGCTGGTGGACTGTGTCGTCTGTCATAACAGACCGACACATATCTATAATTCACCTCAGCGCAGTATGGACCAGGCCCTGGTGGAGGAGGGCATAGACCACACCCTGCCCTACATCAAGCGTGAAGGGGTCCGCGTTCTCGTCGGGAATTATGAGACGAAAAAACAGGCTTTCGAGGAGATAAAAAGCAGAATCAAGGCGTTTTATGATAAAAAATATCCGGAGGTGGCGGCCTCCAGAGTCGACGATATCAATCAGGCAATCAAGGCGATTCAACACATATACGGCCAGAATTTTTTCCCATCCATGAAAGTGAGTTGGAAGAAATATCCGGATAATATCGGGCACAGGGATTCCCCGGGCTGTTTTCGCTGTCACGACGGCAAACATGTCAGCGAGGATGGCAGGGTCATTCGGCGCAAATGCACAATCTGCCACACAATGCCCGAGAGTGGTCCCAGCAAGTACTGGGCTGAGGGATATCCGGAGGGAAAGAAATGGGAAAGCTGGCACCCATGGGATCTGAAGGGCAAGCATGCCCTCATGAACTGCAGCAACTGTCATTCGGGCGGGATGCCCCCTCCAAGGGATTGTGTTACTTGCCACGAGGAGAAGAACATATCCCATTATGCCAAGACGGGCGGGATGAGTGACCTGGAGTGTTCCGACTGCCATGAGGACCTCCAGAAAGTAGAGCCCCTCGTGGATTGTACGGACTGCCACGATGATCTTGGGGGGCTTCACGTGAAAGTGGAGGACCATAAGGATGCCGGCTGCACGACCTGTCACCAGGCCCACACGTGGGTTGTGAACAGCAGGGACACCTGCTATCAGTGCCACGATGACAGGGCGGATCATAACCCCGGTAAATTCTGCGGGGACTGCCACAAGTTCAACTGATTGATAATGGGGCCCGACCCCATTCCATTGCCGCCCGTCGAGGGGAGATTATGTCTGACGACGTGAAGGGGCTTTCCGGCAGGATCGAAAAACTTTCGCGGGAGGTGGAGGCGCTGACCGGAAGGGTCGACGCCATTGAAAAAATGATAGAAGTCTCTCCGGCGGTGCGAAGGGGAGACGAACCCGGCGCCGCATCCACCGTGATATCGGCGGAAGGAACAGCTTTTGCGCCGAAGCCGGGAGGGCTGACGACAGGTGGGATGGCCGCCATACTGTCGCGGTTTACAGCCGTCAGCATTATTCTCCTTTTCGCCCTTCTCCTGAGAACACTGACGGATAACGGGATGGTCGGGGTCACCCTCGGGTCCATCCTCGGGGTTCTATACGCATCACTCCTTGAGGGAACCGGGTTGATCATGTACTCCAGATCCCATTCCTTCGCTCCCATATTCAGTGTCAGCGGAGGGCTCCTTCTCTTCTCCGTAGTCTATGAAACCCATGCCGGTTTCGGTTCCATACCATCCCTTGCCGCCTACCTGATGCTGATTTTAGCGGCGGGTGGAATGGCGGTAATCAGCCATAAGTACCGGGCGGCCATTCCGGTGAGCGTCGGGACGATCGGGATAATTGCGGCGGGCATACCCATCGATTTTCCCAGCCCCAATTTTCTTTACCTGGCTGGCTTTCTCCTGGCGGTTAATATTATTGCCTTTTCCGCTGTGGATCTGCCGAAATGCCGGTGGCTCCGGGTTGTTGCCTTCTCGGTGACCACGCTTTCCTACCTGGCATGGGATTACAAAATGTTCACATATCGGGAGACCGGCGTGGCTCTGGGAGGCCCCTACTCCAGCGAATGGTTTATTCCATCACTGACGGTGATGTCCGCCTTCTATGTCGGATTCGTCTTTCTCCGCATTCCGAGGAAGAAGGAGGAACGGCTGGGGGCATTCGATTCCATACTGCCGACTTTGACCTCAGCATGGGCCTATATGCTGGCAAGGTTCCACCTTCAGTCCGATATGGGCACAATGGTGGCGGTAGGGGCATTCGGAACCTTCATCGCCGTCGTTTTCATGACAATGGCTTACGTCATTGTGAGGCGCAGGGAGGCCGGAGCGTCGGGCATCAATGCACTGGTCTTCCCGGCGGCTTTCCTCATGGCCATTTCTTTCCGGGACCTTTCCGGCGAATCGGTGATAGCCCTTGCTGTCCTCTCCCTGGCCGCCTACGGCCTTTCCTCCCTTTCGGTGGCGTGGGACAGCGCGGGAATCCGTGTCACTTCCTACTTCCTCCAGGGAACTGTGATGGGCGCCTCTTTCATCCTTCTCACCGGAAATCCACCGGGGGCGTCGCCTGTGGTGACAATTGCCGCAATGGCCTCCATTTCCGCTGTTTCATTCTTCCATTACCGCAGATCCAGGAAGGTCGCGCCGCCTCTACACAGCCTGTTTTTTTCACGGATCGACAGGCTGGACCGAAGCGCCCTGATCCTTTTGTTGGTATCCCTGACCAGCGCCTTCCTGGCGTTCAGGGCCATTGCTTACGGGGTTTTGGGAGGTCCAACTGATGCATTCAGGTGCGCTCAGTCGATTATCATCAATATCGGCGCCGCCCTGCTCTTCCTCAAGGCGTATCGCAGGGGGAGTGTCGAGATAAGAAATGTGGCAGCGGGAGTCACCGTCATAGGCGCGGTGAAGGTCTTTGTTGTCGACCTGCTTGCGACCAGGGGGATTCCTCTGGTGCTGGGAGTTCTGTCCTTCGTGCTTGCGGCCGCGATCGGGTCCGCGGTGCTGAGCAGGTGGCACCGCCACGTGGAAGATTGATGACTTCGCAGGGAGTCATCAATCTGTGATGAAAGTGAAATAATGCTTTTTGCGAGTCCATCAAAATTGACATGATTTTTTCTTTACAATGGAGGCGGTCGGGTATATAAATACGCCGAAGCTCGCCTGTGAATTACACTATCGTACTGAAATATCACATCAGATGTATCTTTTTGTAGTTAAGTTCTTTTTTGCCGTAAATAGATTGTGCTGTGTTTGTATTTACCCCTATCAAGGCTCCGTCGTGGTTTTGCAGGCCGATGAGTTAGCGGCAGGATCTTAATCGGTGGTGCGGGTTTTACGTGGGAGGCATTCACATGAGAAAAATTCAGGTTCTGACGGTCCTTCTTGGTGCGGTCCTTGTGATGACGCCCCTGGCGGCCCGTTCGGACTCAAAGACCCATTCCGGCAAAACTGTTGCCCAGTCCGAGCCTGCCGGGAGGGTGGAACAGCCTATTCCGAACCTCTTTATTACGCCCCCACCATTGTCGCCAGGTATTTTTCCATGTTCCGACTGCCATGCCGACATGAAGACCAATCCCAAGAGGCGTAAACTCACAGAATTTCACGAGGACATCAGACTGATCCACCATGCCGAAAAACAGCGTTGGTGTCTGGATTGCCACAACCCTGATGATCGGGACTATCTGCGTCTTGCAAGCGGGAAACTGGTCACTTTCGGGGAGTCCTATTATCTCTGCGGCCAGTGCCATGGAACGATTTTCAGGGATTGGAAGGCCGGCGTTCACGGGAAACGCACGGGGGAGTGGAACGGCAAGAAGATCTACCGTCTATGTGTCCAGTGCCACAATCCGCACAACCCCAGGTTCAAGCCTATCACTCCAAAACCCCCTCCCATTAAACCGGCGGATATCAAGTAGAGGCCAGATGTCATGAAGAAACCCGAGTTCAGCTCTCAGCGGGAACACAAGGTTGCCAGGCGGAGCTTCCTGAAAGGGGTGGCCCTGGGATCCGCCGCGCTGGTTTTGCCGGCCAGGGATGCTGACGCCTCGATCTGGGAAGCCTTTTTTCAGAAGCACTTCCGTGAGATGAACGACAAGGAATTGAAGAAGGTTCTTGAGCGACTCGAGCGGGAATATGCAAAAAAATACGATGTGGATATCAAAGTCTCCGCCAACAAGGCTCTTCCGGGAGTCCTGTTCGGTTACGGTCTTGACCTGTCCAGGTGTATCGGCTGCCGTCGTTGTGTGTATGCCTGTGTCGATGAGAACAACCAGTCAAGGGATCCGCAGATCCACTGGATTACGGTTCTTCGGTTCAAAAAGGGAGACAAGTGGGGCAACGATCTGGAGAACGCCGACAAGTATTATAATCCTGCCAAGGTTCCGGAGGATGGATACTTCTATATGCCTACCCAGTGTCAGCAATGCGAGAACCCTCCCTGTGTCCGAGCCTGCCCTACCCAGGCCACATGGAAAGAGGACGATGGCATAGTGGTCGTGGATTACAACTGGTGCATAGGCTGCCGTTACTGCATGGCGGCCTGTCCCTATGGCGCGAGACATTTCAACTGGACCAGCCCGGGTATTCCTAAAAAAGAGATCAATCCGGACACTCATTACCTGGGAAACAGGCCCCGGTATCACGGTATCGTCGAGAAGTGTACTTTTTGCATCCAGAGGACAAGAAATACACCCGGTCGTTATCCGGCCTGCGTGGAGGTCTGTCCGGTTGGCGCGCGAAAGTTCGGAAATATGCTGGATCCTGCGAGCGAGATTCGATACTGCATTGAAAACAAGCGCATTTTCAGGTGGAAAGAGGATCTGAATACGTATCCCAAGTTCTTCTACTTCTTCGCCACATAGAATGAGGGGGCGATTATCATGCCGGATCTAATGAAACATTTTCTTATGGCCCTCAAGCAGATCGTAAAGGGCAGCCGCGGCTATTACATCTGGCTCGGCATCCTCGGTTTCTTCATGCTCCTGGGGTGGAGCACCTACGTCGTTCAGCTGGAAAAGGGCCTCATCGTCACAGCCATGCGCGATCAGGTTTCCTGGGGATTCTACCTCTCGAACTTCACATTTCTGGTGGGCGTTGCGGCCGCGGCCGTGCTCCTGGTCATCCCTGCATATATCTACAACTTCAAACCCATCAAGGAGATCGTGCTCTTCAGCGAGATGTTGGCCATTAGCGCTATCTTCATGTGCATCATGTTTATCATGGTCGATCTCGGCCGTCCCGACAGGGTCTGGCATCTTTTTCCGTTCTTCGGCACCATGAACTTTCCAAGTTCTCTTCTGGCGTGGGACGTGCTGGTTCTTAACGGTTACCTCTTTTTGAACCTGACGGTTGTTTTTTATGTCATGTACCGTATAGCCCACAACCTGGAATACAGCATGGCCGTGGTCAAACCACTGGTGATCCTCTCCATACCCTGGGCCATAAGCATCCACACGGTAACGGCGTTTCTCTACAATGGCCTGCCGGCGCGCCCCTTCTGGAATGCGTCCATCCTTGCGCCCCGTTTCCTGGCTTCAGCTTTCTGCTCCGGTCCGGCGCTCATGATCATCATTTTCCAGATCCTCCGGAAGATATCCGATCTGGAGATCGAGGACAGCGCTATTGCAAAGATTGCCGAGTTGATCGCCTACGCCATGGGGTTTAACCTCTTCCTTTTCGGCGCCGAGATGTTCAAGGAGTTCTATTCGGGTACCGCTGAACTTGCGCCGCTCAAATATCTGTATTTTGGTCTTAAGGGGCACAATGCTCTGGTGCCATGGCTCTGGACGGCTCTGATATTTAACCTGATAGCCTTTTTCCTCTTCCTTTCTCCCAGGGCCAGGAATAACGTGGTAACCCTGAACATGGCGTGTGTGCTGGTTATCATAGGAGTATACATCGAGAAGGGGATGGGACTCGTCGTCCCGGGTTTCATCCCGGGGACCCTGGGCGAGATTTACGAATATTCTCCCACCCATGCCGAGATCTTTGTCGCCCTCGGGGTCTGGGCGACTGGAGCGCTCATCTATACACTGATGCTGAAGGTTGCGATCCCGATCTATACAGGCAGGCTGAGGTTCGTTGGGGGTGTCGCAACGGTGGGCGAATCAGCGGCCGTCCATGGATCGGTGACAGCTTCCGAGTAGGGGGTTGCGCTTGTGAACACATACACCTGCCATGGATCCGCAAAAAGACCTTTGACCTGAGTTTAAAAAGTGGTATAGACAATATCGCTGTCGTTGCAGGGTAATAAACAAGCTTAAGGAGCCTTCAATTCCTTGATGAGTTTAAACCCCATAAAATTCTTTCAATTTGTTCGATGGGTTCTCTCCTCGGAAAGACTTTCTGTGAAAGATCCCGTAGCTCCGGAGCAATCGCGTTTTGGACGTGGTTTTGTCTCCTGGATCTTTTCCAGTGATTCCCTTCAGGAAGAAGGTGAGATTTCCCTGCGTGACGGCCGTTTCGGCCCGCGGGGTTTCTCCCGGTGGGTCCTCTCCGCCGAGTCCCTTCAGGAAGAAGATGAGACTCCCCTGCGTGACGGCCGTTTCGGCCCGCGGGGCTTCTCCCGGTGGGTCCTCTCCGCCGATTCCTTTCAGGAAGAAGATGAGACTCCCCTGCGTGACGGCCGTTTCGG
>BDTG01000031.1 GCA_002897695.1 bacterium BMS3Abin14 | reverse complement strand
TTATGTCTTTGCTTAGTCTTTTCATCCAATGTGGGATGCTACTTTGTTTCAATGCCATGGGAAAGGACACATCTCACACTCCTGACCGGTCTACAACCTGAACTTCACCGTCACCGAATAAAGATCCCCCTCATCCGGAACCGCGGCGGGACCTTCCCTGTCCTTCCTGACCCACTGCCAGGTGACGGTCCGCGCGGAGGTCCAAAGGTCGCCCTTCAGCCCCAATGTCATGAGGGTGTCGTGCCCTCCACCCGGGTCTGTTTCCCTCGTCCTCGCGACAGTGAGTGCCAACCTGGAAGCCGGGACCGGGTAGACCCCCAGCTCGAGATAAAGGTCCTCGGCGCCCCCGCCCATGGGATGCCCCATGAGACGGCCCCTGTAGGTGTAAGGGTAATCCTCATGCGTGTACCAGCCGGAGTAGCCCAGATCGGTGGAAGCCGCCTCGAGGCGCACATCGAACATCTCCGATTGTCCGATGCGCGGGAGGTAGATACCCCCCAGGAAGGCCCACTTGGACGGTGTCCATCCGGCGGCGTCCTCTCCGGCGCCATCCACGTAAAGGGTAAACGGCTGGGCATCGGCCAGTGCCCTCCAGATGACTGAGAAGCCGGCTATCTGGTTGCCGATGACGTTCTGAGCGGCCGAAGCCGATTCGCTGCCCGGCCGGCCCAGCAGGACATCGAGAAAGGCGCCAAAATCCTCGTCCCTCCCCTCCCCGCCGAAAAGGAAGGTGCGGTTCAGTGAGAAGATGAGGTTCGGATTGGGTGAAAAGCCGATCTTCAGCCCCCCCATGACAGGGTCAGGGACAAAACCGGGGCGGTCGTCGTCGAGGCGCGACAAAAAGAAGGAGACGCGGACACCGCCGAGATGTTTAAGAAAACCGGGCAGTGTAAAATCCGGGTAGTTGTCCAGGCGGAATATCTTGCGGGGCTCGGCGTTGTCGGTCAGAAGGAGGCTTCCCCTCCTGCCCGGTCCCCACCACATGTTCTCCTTGCCTACGGTGAACTGGAGTTTGCCCCAGCGGAATTGCCCGTAAGCTTCTTTGAAAAACCGATCCCCACTACCGGTCAGGGGAAGCCTCCCGTCGGCGAAAAGGGAGAACGGATGAACATTCAGGATAAACTCCGCGCCCGCCACGAGACCGCCCGACACGGGGATACCTGAGCGGTTGTCTGGTACGAACCCCTTGTCGCCACCTTCCCAGCCGAGGCGGGGTGTAAGGGATATATTCCCGTTGGGGATGAGATTTTCCAGGATCACGGGACGGTCCAGGGAATCCAGTAGGTCTTTTGCCTCACGAAAAGAGATGGGCCTCTGGTCAGGACGATAACCGTCGAGCCTGCCCTCGGACCAGTACCGGTCCAGCACGGGGTATAGAGGGGAATCCAGAGGAATATCGGAGGCAAGGACGCCCGGCAGGTGCACCAGTGTGATCAGAACCGAGGCGAATACAATTGTCCGGAACCCGTGCCTGAAGGTCATGGGTCCTTATATTAGTTAATGAAACTCATGTCCAGAACCTGGAACCCGTTATCTCATCACAAAAGTCCGGTGTAAGTCCGGTGTCAGAGCACTTTGCCGTCTCTTCGCAGCACCCCGCTTTACAACTTCCTTGAGTTAGTGCAGACAATTGCGTTATATTTCCAAGACAGGTCTGAGGTTTGAGGTTTGAGGTTTGTGGTTTAGATCCAGACCCCAGCTTGCCGCGTCGCAAGTGATCAGCTTCCGCTTGGGATCGCGTCGCATGATCATCGGCTCGCGATGACAACCTTTGGACTTTGGACTAACCTTGGCTCGAAGAGCGAAAGGCGCGGTGATTATTGAGATCTGAATTTCTTCCATTTTCAAGGCCGGACATCTCCGAACACGAGATCGCGGCGGTGGCCGATGTCCTGCGATCCGGCTGGATCACCACCGGGCCGAAGAACGCCCTCTTCGAGGAGCGCTTTCGCGAGTACACAGGCTCACGGGGAGCCGTCGCCCTCGCCTCGGGCACAGGAGGAATGCACCTTGCCCTCAGGGCGTTGGGCATAGGCCCCGGCGACGAGGTCATCACCCCGTCCATGACCTGGGTCTCCACCGTGAACCTCATCGTCCTCGCCGGAGCCACCCCGGTCTTCGCCGATATCGACAAGGATACCCTCATGGTCACCGCCGATGCCATCGAGGAGCGGTTGAGCGAACGAACCAGGCTGATCATACCCGTCCATTTCGCCGGGGCCCCGGTCGACATGGACCCAGTCCGCAGGCTTTCGGAAACCCATGGCCTGCACCTCATCGAGGACGCCGCCCATGCCGTGGGAACGGAATATCGGGGCGAACGCATCGGCCGCAGGGGGACAACCATCTTCTCCTTTCATCCCATCAAGAACATTACCACCGGCGAGGGAGGGATGCTCTGCTCGGACGACCCGGAGCTCCTTGACCGGATTCGTCGCCTGAAATTCCACGGTCTGGGATCCGACGCCTATGACCGGCAGGACCGTGGAACCTGGGGCCGTTCCCCCAGGGCCGAGGTGCTCGAACCGGGGTACAAGTACAACATGACCGATATCAGCGCGGCCATTGGAATCGGCCAGTTGGAGCGGGTGGATGAGTTCAACCGGAAGAGGGCCGTACTGGCGGCGAGCTACCGGGAGCGCCTTGAGGAGATCGAGGAGATCATTCCCGTTTCCGATCCCCCCTATCCCATGCGTCATTCCCGGCATCTTTTCATCGTGCGCCTGGACACGGAAAAGGCCGGGATCAGCCGCGACGATCTCATGGACAGGTTAAAAAGACGCAACATCGGCACCGGCCTCCACTTCCTGGCCGTGCACCTTCACCGGTACTACAGGGAGGCCAGGGACATCTCCCGGGCCTCCCTGCCCAACACCGAATGGAACTCGGAGCGCATATGTTCCCTTCCCCTCTTTCCCGGGATGACCATGGACGATGTTGACGACGTCGTCGCGGCCGTCAAGGACGTTCTGAGGAAGCCCAATGGATAACGCCATTGCCATCTCCATCGTCATCCCTGTGTTCAACGAGGAGGACAACCTTGATGAACTTGTCCGGCGCTGTCTGGAAGCCTGCCGGGGCATTGGAAAGCCTTTCGAGATCATCCTGGTGGACGACGGCAGCATGGATTCATCCCGGGACATCATAACCAGGGCCGCCCGGGACACCCAGGGAGAGATGGACACCCACGGGGAGGTGGTCGGGGTTCTTCTGAACAGGAACTACGGTCAGCACGCGGCGGTGATGGCGGGGCTGGAAAAATCCCGTGGAGAGATCATTGTCACTCTCGACGCCGACCTTCAGAACCCACCCGAGGAGATTCCCAAACTCGTCGCGAAAATGGACGAAGGGTTCGACGTCGTCGGCACCGTAAGGATAAATCGCAAGGACACCCTCTTCAGGAAGGCCGCCTCTTTCATGGTGAACAGGGTCGTCCGCGTGTCCACGGGTGTGGACATGCACGACTACGGGTGCATGCTTCGGGCCTACCGGCGCCACATAGTGGACGCCATGCTGCTTTGCACGGAACGCAGCACGTTCATCCCCATCCTTGCCAACACCTTCGCCCGTCTGACCACGGAGGTCCCGGTCGTCCATGAAAGCCGGTCGGCAGGCGACTCGAAATACAGCTTCTGGAGGCTCGTGAGCCTGCAGTTTGACCTGTTGACCAGCATGACCACCTTCCCCCTCCGGCTCCTCAGTATACTCGGGGGGATCATTTCCATGCTGGGGATGGGGTTCGGCCTCTTCCTCCTCGTGATGCGGCTTCTTTACGGCTCCGAGTGGGCGGTGGGCGGCGTCTTTACCCTGTTCGCGCTCCTTTTCATCTTCATAGGAGCGCAATTTATCGGGATGGGGCTGCTGGGAGAGTATATCGGTCGTATCTACTCGGACGTCCGGGCCCGTCCCCGGTATTTCGTGGAGAAGGTGGTCGTAAGGGACAGGGAGGGGTGAAAGGACCCGTAGAGCAGTCCAGAGTCCAGTGTCCAGAGGGGAAAACCAGATGCAAAGGCTTGATTTCACAGGGATGAAGGGGATGGGGGGGATAAGGCAAACATCGGAGGCGAAGCACCGTTCCTGTCATTGCGAGTCACGCCAACGGCGTGATCGCGGCAATCTCGTGCGGCCTGTCGCGGCAAAGTTCGAAGAACGAAGACGGAAGCTGAAAAGGTCTTAACGGTGCCCTACGGCCACCACGGGATCGCTTCCGCCCGGTTTCACCCCCATCTCAGTCTTCCCCCCTCGAGGGGGAAGAAGAATATAGTGATAGGCCGCCATTTGGTGCCCCACCTCTTATCCTCCCCCCTCAAGGGGGAGGAAGATTGTCGAAGATGGATTATAAGAAGTTCGCGATGACAGGCTAAAAGTGTTACCCATATCCTGACCGCGCCCGTTGGACTCTGGACCCTGGACTCTGGACTGTCTTTAATATCGGAGGTAAACAATGAAGGCTGTCGTTCTCGGATACCACAACATTGGCTGCACGGGCGTGGAAGCGCTGCTGCGCAACGGCATTTCCATCCAGGCCGTTTTCACGCACCGGGACAACCCCGAAGAGACGATCTGGTTCAGATCGGTGGCGGAACTGGCAGCCTCCACGGACATCCCGGTCTACGCCCCTGATGACATCAACCATCCCCTCTGGATCGAAAGAATCCGGGAACTGGCGCCGGATATAATCTTCTCATTCTACTACCGGAACATCGTCGGACCGGAAATCCTCGCCATCCCCCCGTCGGGCTGCCTCAACCTCCACGGGTCCCTCCTCCCTAAATACAGGGGCCGGGTTCCCATCAACTGGGCGCTGGTGAACGGAGAGAAGGAAACGGGCGTCACCCTCCACTACATGACAGCACGGCCCGACGAAGGGAATATTGTGGCCCGGCAGAAGATCCGGATCGACAACGACGATACAGCTCTGACCCTGCACGGGAAAGCGGCCGCCGCCGCGGCGGCCATGCTCGATGATGTTCTGCCTGCGATCAAGGACGGCACGGCCTCGGGCACCCCGCAGGACCATGAAAAGGCGACCTCCTTCGGTGGGCGCCGCCCCGAGGACGGCGAGATCAACTGGAGCCTGGACGCCGTGGCCGTTCGCAACCTTGTCAGGGCGGTTACCAGACCATACCCGGGGGCATTTTCATTCGCCGGTGACAGAAAATGCTTTTTCTGGACTGTTACAGAAACAAACGGGAACGCCGGCGACAGGGCCGCTGGAACCGTCGTCTCCACCGACCCCCTTGTCGTCGCCTGCGGAAAGGGAACCGTGCGCGTTGACTTCGGACAGGAGGAAGGCGGCGTGTACATGACCGGCCCCCAGCTTGCCCGGGAGATGTATCTCACCATCGGAATGTCCTTCGGCTCCAGCGCGAAAATAAGGGTGGAAGCCTCCAGGAAGAAAAGGGTCCTTATCCTGGGTACGGACGGCTTTATCGGAAACGCCCTTGGCGAGAGATTGCTCGAGAGCGGCCGCTACGAGGTCCATGGCATGGACCTTCACGCAAAGTACATCCAGCGGCTGCTGGACAGGCCGGATTTTCACTTTTCGGAAGGAGACATCTCCATCCACAGGGAATGGATCGAGTACCACATCAGAAAATGCGACATCGTCCTGCCTCTTGTCGCTATCGCCACTCCCATCGAATATACCCGGAACCCCCTGCGTGTGTTCGAGCTTGATTTCGAGGAGAATTTGCGGATCGTACGCTACTGCGTGAAGTACGGCAAAAGGATCCTCTTCCCTTCCACCTCCGAGGTCTACGGCATGTGCGAGGACGATTCGTTCGACGAGGACAACTCCAGGCTCATTACCGGGCCCATTCGGATGCAGCGATGGATCTATTCGTGCAGCAAACAGCTCCTGGACCGTGTTATCTGGGCCTACGGGCAGCAGAGGGGGCTTTCATTCAGTCTGTTCAGGCCTTTCAACTGGATCGGGCCCCGGCTCGACAGCCTGGCCTCCGCCCGTATTGGAAGCTCACGGGCCATAACCCAGCTGATCCTCAACCTGGTGGAGGGAACGCCCATCCAGCTGGTTGACGGGGGAGATCAGAAACGGTGCTTCACCGACGTATCGGACGGCATCGAATGCCTCTTCAGGATGATCGAGAACAGGGACGGGCGCTGCGACGGAAAGATCATCAACATCGGCAATCCCGACAACGAAGCGAGCATCAGGGAACTGGCCGAGATGCTCGTCGAAGCATTCGAAAAACATCCCATGCGTTCCCATTTTCCGCCATTCGCCGGCTATCAGGAGCTGGAGAGCCGGGCCTTCTACGGTCCTGGATATCAGGACGTAGAGCACCGGAAACCGTCCATACGCAACGCGAAGAGGCTCCTGGACTGGTCGCCCACCGTCGGAATCCGACAGTCCGTTGAGGAAACCCTGGATTTCTTCCTGACCCAGGTCGCCGAAGCGCAAAGCGGCTAGCGCGGCCGGTGGAAACACAGGAGGCCAACCGGCAAGACGACCGGCACATGAGGATCGGCCTCAGGGTTGACGTCGACACCTTCAGGGGAACACGCCTGGGAGTACCGGCGATTTGTAAACTCCTGGCCCGGCAGGGAATCACCGCCTCCTTTTTTTTTACGGTCGGCCCCGACAACATGGGCCGTCACCTGCGCCGTCTTCTGCGCCCGTCCTTTCTCTGGAAAATGCTGCGAACCAGGGCCGTCGGCCTCTACGGATGGGATATTCTCCTGAAAGGGACATTCCGGCCCGGGCCTGTTATCGGAGAGAAGCTCGCCGGCGTTATCCAGGATACGGCAGACGCGGGTCACGAGATCGGCCTTCACGCATGGGACCACCATCACTGGCAGACACGCATAGACACTATGGACGGTAACGACATCCATCGTTCCCTGACAATGGGGGTCGACCTCCTCTCCCGGATACTGGGGCGCCCACCGGACTGTTCCGCGGCGCCGGCCTGGAAATCCAGTGACCCGGCCCTCACGGAAAAGGACCGGTTTCCCTTTGTCTACAACAGTGACTGCAGGGGTGATCACGTATTTCTTCCCATTGTAGGCGGCAGAACCCTGCGACAACCCCAGGTTCCTGTTACCCTTCCCACCTACGACGAGGTCATCGGCAACTCCGGGATCTCCGACGAAAACTACAATGAGTATATGCTCTCACTCCTGGACCCGGCCGGGCTCAACGTCCTGACCGTTCATGCTGAGGTCGAAGGGATCTCCCGTCTCGGGATGTTCGACCGTTTCCTCTCCACCGCCCGTTCATCCGGGATGGCCTTCTGCACCCTGGGGTCCTTCCTCGAAGGGTCAACCTCCCTGCCTGCGGCGCCGCTCATCCCCGGTCATGTTCCCGGCAGGGATGGATGGGTCTCCCTGCAGGGCCCGTCAGTCGCCGTTGACGAAGAAATCAGGCCATGAAGAAGCAAGCCTGGATAATAATTGCTCTTTTTCTGCTCATTTACGTTGTCCCCCTGGGTGTCAGGCCATTCGTCATCCCCGACGAGACCAGGTATGCCGAGATCCCCAGGGAAATGCTTGCAACCGGGGACTGGACGGTTCCCCGCCTGGACGGCATCCGCTACTTTGAAAAACCCGTTCTCAGCTACTGGATTACCGCTTTTTCAACATCTCTGATCGGTGAGAACCGGTTCGCCCTCAGGCTCCCATCCGCCCTTGCGGTCGCCCTCGCGGCCCTCTTCATCTACCTGCTTGTCTCCCGTGTGTCCGGGGATCCCTGGAAGGGAACCCTTTCCTCCGTGATCTACCTGACTTCCATGGGGGTCTACGCCGCCGGGGTATACAACTCTCCCGACAGCCTTCTTTCCATGTTCCTGACCGCGGGTATGGTCCTTTTTTTCCTGTCCCACGTGGAGGAACACCCCACCCGAAGGGCCGTGTTCCTCGCACTCTTCGGCGTTTTCTGCGGACTGGCATTTCTGACGAAGGGGTTTCTGGCCTTTGCCGTCCCGGTGGTTGCAATCGTACCGTTCATGATATGGGAGGGCCAGTGGAGAAGGCTTTTCACCGTCCCGTGGATCCCCGCAATCGCCGCGCTTCTCGTCGCCCTGCCCTGGTCCATAATGATCCATCTCCGGGAAGGTGATTTCTGGCGCTATTTTTTCTGGGTTGAGCACATCCAGAGGTTTCTCTCCCATCATCCACAGCACCCCAAGCCGTTCTGGTATTTTGTTCCGGTAATAGCGGGCGGCGCGCTGCCCTGGTCGGTTCTCGTCCCGGCGGCCGTGGTCGGCTCGACATTTAAAAAACTCCCTCAAAAACCCGGTGACCCCCTTGTGCGGTTCGCCATATGCTGGCTGATCTTCCCGTTCCTCTTTTTCACTGCCTCCAACGGCAAACTGGGCACATACATCCTCCCGTGCTTCCCGCCTCTTGCTATCCTGATGGCCTTTGGGCTTGCGGGATACTTCCGGAAAAATGGAAGAAAATGTTTTAACCTGGGGGCCAGGATACTGGCCGCATCAGCGGGTCTGGTGGGCGCCATTCTCCTGGCGGCCCATCTTTTTTTCCCCGGCGGCGACAGGATATACGCACAGAACGAAACCCTGAAATGGGCCCTCGGGACGACCGGATTCATCTCATTCGGCCTGGCCGCATGGTTCGCCTCGCGGGCGGAAAACCCGGTCCGGAAGATTACGATCTTTGCGGCTGCGCCATTGCTTTTTCTTTTTGTTCTCCACTTCGCCATACCCTATCAATCCATGGGAAGGAAAAATCCCGGCCCCTTCATCAGGTCCTATGCGAGCCGGATTTCCACAGACTCTGTCCTCGTGTCGGACAACTATCTGGCGCCTGCCGTTTGCTGGTTGTACGGACGATCGGACGTCTACCTGCTTGAGGTGGGAGGAGAATTTACCTACGGCCTCACCTACGATGACTCGAAGGGGCGGCTTCTGAATATTGACAAATTCAGCAAAATGGCGAAGAAGATGGCTGGAAGTGGAAAATTGATCCTCATAATTCACAGGAAGCGTTATGAGGCGTACAAGGATCGGCTCCCGGAACCCGTCTTTAAGGATGAGTATGGAAAGTTCGTCTTCGCGAGGTTTTGAAAAACAGGGTGTGGGGTCTGGGGTCTAGGGTCTGGATACGTTGGACCTTGGACTCTGGACTCTGGACTTCATTTACATAGGGGGGTTAGTAAATGCATGGAAAACCTGAACGTCGTCTCCTGACCGATATCCGGAACCGGATCGGGGTTTTTCACCAGCATGGCAAGGAAAACCTCCAGTGGCTTGAAGAGCAGATGCACCCCTACTTCTTCATCACAATGAAGGAGGAAATCGATGCGCTCACCACCCTCGCCATGCAGCTTGACACCCTCGCCGCAAACCACAGACTCATCCTGGCGGACAGGGAAAAAGCCCTGATCCTGGCCTGCCGGAATGTACCGGGTTCCCTCTACGGGACGCTTCGAACCCTCCATGACAGGGAGATCACCTATACGGAGATCATCCACTCCCTCGGCCCCATTCCCGGTCTTGAACATTCCCTGGAGATCCAGCGCTACGAGTTCGACCGCAAGGACCACCGGACTATCGCCGGGACAGCGGGGGTTTCCGTCCCCCGCGGCATCGGGGTAAAGATCCTCGATGCCCTCAGGGAGCACTACCCGGCCTTTGATTTCGACCGTTTTGACCGCTACCTGAAGATCATCTGGCTGAATAACCGGAACTACGTGCGCATCTCACCTCCCAGGAGGGTCGCTCAGCTCCTATGGCTCTTCTACCAGGGTAATGCAAAGGGCGGGGTCTTCCTGGACGTCGAAGAGACAAAGGAACCGGATGAAACGGAAGGATACAGGGTCCTGTTCGCCGCCGGCAACCCTCCACAGAAGGGTTTTCTGCTGCAGATCATGGAGGCCTTCAACCGCCTGGGCATCGGCATCCAGCGCACCTACTGCCTCAACATCAGCAACGGCGTTCATCCCTATTTCCTGGGGACCTTTTACGCCCGGGCCAGGGAAACCCGGGCGGTCACCAAAGGCACGGAACTGTTTGAACGACTGCGCAACGAGCTTTATAATACCCAGATCCTCTCAACCAATTCCTACACCTACCAGCATTTTATGGCCAGGGACATCATGTCCGGGGAGGATGCCTCCCTTATCAACGCCTTTATCGCCTTTTGCCATACAAACCTCGCCCACAACCGGCAGGAAAGCTACCACCTCGACGACGTCAAGCTGGCCTTCCACTCCAACCCCAACATTTCCCTGCAGCTGGTGGACCTGTTCAGGACACGGTTCTCCCCTGGGATCTCCGGGCGGAAGACACAATATGAGAATGTCCTGAGGAGGACCGAGGAATCCGTTGAAGGCCACAACACAGGTCACAGGTACCTGGACGAATTCCGAAGGAGCATTTTCAAATGCTGCATTGACTTCATCCGCCACACATTGAAGACCAATTTCTTCGTCCTCGGCAAACAGGCCCTGGCGTTCCGCCTGGACCCGAAATACCTTTCCAGCCTGGACCCCGTTTTCACCGCCGACCTGCCCCCCAAAACCCCCTTCAGAATCACATTCTTCTTCGGCCGTTTCGGGATTGGCTACCATATCGGTTTTTCAGATATCGCAAGGGGCGGTTGGCGGACGATCATCACCGGCAACCGGGATGACTACGATACCAACGCCGATACGTTATTCCGCGAGGTTTTCGTACTGGCCCACACACAGCACCTGAAGAACAAGGATATCTACGAGGGTGGTTCCAAGATGGTCGTGGTACTGGACGCTTCCGGTCTGGAGGAAGCCGATTTCGTTACCCAGCGTATGTACAAACTGCAGTACGGGTTCATCAACGCTTTCCTTGACATTTTTATCACCGAGGACGGCAAGGTCAGCAACCCACGGGTCGTTGACTACTATGGGGAGGATGAACCCATCGAGCTGGGACCCGATGAGAACATGCACGACTCCATGATCGAAACCATCGCCAGGCTCTCGGTGAGGCGCGGATACATGCTGGGGGATGGGATCATCTCCAGCAAGAAGAACGGTATCAACCACAAGGAGTACGGGGTGACCTCCACGGGTGTGGTGAAGTTCGCCGAGATAACTATGGAGGACCTTGGAATTGATATGGGAAAGGATGCCTTCTCGGTCAAGTTCACGGGTGGCCCCGACGGTGACGTGGCGGGAAACGCCATCAGGATTCTCTTTGAAAAATGCCCCAGGGTGAAGATCAACCTCATCCTCGACGGGACAGGCGCCCTCTTTGACCCCGACGGGGGGAGCCGGTCGGAACTGAAAAGGATCCTGTTTAAAGGCGATATTGACGCCTTCAGGCCGTCAAAGCTTCATAAAGGAGGGTTTCTCATCTTCAGGTCCAATCCACGGGTGGAGGGACTGAAAACCCTCTATCGAAAGGTCTCCAGATCCCAAACCGGTGAGCTTGTGGAACAGTGGCTGTCGACCGACGATTTCCACAGAGAATACGATAACCTTATATTTGAGGTCCATGCCGACCTGTTCATCCCAGCCGGCGGGCGGCCAGAAACAGTCCATGATGGGAACTGGCAGAAATTTTTCCCTGAAGGCAGTGAACCTACTCTGCGTGCCATCGTGGAGGGCGCCAACTCATTTATTACCCCGGACGCACGCGTTCAACTTCAGAAAAGGGGGATCGTAATCATGCGGGACGCGTCCGCTAACAAGTGCGGCGTCATCTCATCCTCCTACGAGGTCATCGCCAACCTCATAATGGGCGAAAAGGAATTTCTGGCCAACAAGGAACGTTATGTTTCGGACGTAATAGAGATCCTGGAGAAGCGGGCCGCGGATGAGGCATACCTGATCCTGGCCCGGTTCAGAGAATCAAATGGAAAGCATCTTTTCACTGAAATATCGGACGCCATCAGCGTCGAGATCAACGATCATTACGCCAGGCTCTTCGGCTACCTGCAGGACCATCCACAGCTGGCCGCGACCCGGCTCTTTCGCATGGCCCTCTTCAGCCATCTTCCCCGGTTCCTGAGGGAAAACCGGAAGTACCACGCGAGGATCAACAAGCTTCCCGGAAAATACCGGTCCGCCATCCTCGCCAGCGAAATCGCCTCATCCCTCACCTACCGAAGCAACCGGGATTCGGATTTTGAGGAGATGATCAAGGGGCATCTTAAACGGGTGTTCGATGGCCGCACCAGGCCGTGAAATCAGATAGTTACACAATTTTGACAGGGTCGCAAAAAGTCCATGGGCGCGTTGATGACTTCCTGCGAAGTCATCAATAATCGTATCCCTTCTCGTTGTGATCGGTAAGGTCAAGTCCCATAAGCTCGTCGTCATTTTCTACCCGGACATGGATCAGGCTGTCCACGACCTTAAGAATGATCCAGGATAAAACAGCGCAGTAGACGGTAACCGCAACTGCGGCCAGGATCTGAACACCCACCTGCCTGCCGATGTTCAGTGCCATGCTGCCCCCGAGGACGGAGGCCCCGAAAACACCGGTGAGGATGGACCCGATGTAACCTCCGACGCCATGGACGCCGAAGGCATCGAGAGAATCGTCATATCCAAAAGCCCTTTTGATGCTCGTGGCGGTGAAGAAACATGCCACTCCCGCGATTGCGCCAATGATGATGGCTCCCCCGGGACCAACAAAACCGGAAGCCGGGGTGATGGTCGCCAGGCCGGCGACCGCTCCCGTAATGATCCCCAGGACACTGGGCTTGCCGTACCTGATCCATTCCACAAGCATCCATGCACACGCTGCCGTGGCGGAGGAAATCTGGGTAACCAGGATGGCCATGCCGGCAGTAGTATCGGCGGCCAGAGCGCTTCCCCCATTAAAGCCGAACCACCCTACCCACAGCATTCCCGCACCCACCACGGAAAGAGTGAGGCTGTGCGGCGGCATGGGAATCTTTGGGTATCCCTTGCGTTTACCGAGGTAAAGAGCAGTGACCAGACCCGCCACGCCGGCATTGATGTGAACAACTATTCCGCCCGCAAAATCCATAACTCCCATACTCTGAAGCCATCCCCCACCCCAGACCCAATGGGCCACGGGCGCATAGACCACGATGGACCAGATGGCCGAAAAAAGGAGCATGGCGGAGAATCTCATCCTCTCGGCAAAAGAACCGATGATGAGCGCCGGGGTTATTATTGCGAAGGTGAGCTGGAACATGACGAAAACGGTCTCGGGTATCCCGCCGATCATGGAATCCCTTCCCACATGCAGGAGGAATCCTTTTGACAAGCCGCCGAACCACCCGTTAAGGATCGGTGAACCGTTGGCGCTGAAGGCAATGCTGTAACCTCCGATGACCCACAACACCGTAACCACGCAGGTAATGGCAAAGCATTGCATCAGGACCGACAGTACGTTCTTTGTGCGAACCAACCCACCGTAGAAGAGGGAAAGCCCCGGGATGGTCATGAACAGGACCAGGGCAGTGGATGTCAGAACCCACGCCGTGTCCCCTGAATCAAGGGCGCCGGCAAATGCCGGGCTTGAAATGAGGGAAAGGAACGCAGTCGTAAAAATGAAAAGCATGATACGTGATAAATTGTGTCCGGAATCTTTCATCGAGGCAGCTCCTGTTGAATGACAGCAATACCGCAAAAGCGTGGACGGGAGGGGCAGGGTCGTCAATCCACTTGGGGTTTGCAGGGTATGTGCCAGAAAGATTACATGCAGGAGCGTAGAAACAACGTCAGGATATTTTCTTAACCGACTGTTATCAAAGAATAATATTATTTCTATTATATCTGGTGTTCCGGAAGAATTACGGGAGGGGAAATAAAAGCATGTTTTTTAGACATCAGCTCCAAAATATGCCTATTTTTTAGACACTGGAAGATTTTATCGCGGAGGGCCCTGTTGAAGAACTGATCAGTATGCGTACAACATCCCGTACGGCCTGGACGATTTGGCGTAAAGCTTGATGAATTTTTCCCTTTTGAGAAGCTTCGCCTGCTTCGCTTCGAACCCGAAGGCCTTGCAGTATCTGTGGACATACCTCTCGATAATTCTCCACTCGTCGTCTGCAGGTTCGGTAATTCCCACCTCGGCGCCGACCTGGTTGATCTCCACCTCTCCCCTCAGATATATGGTGCCGCCGTGCATCCCGGTGCCGATGAAATAGGAGAGGCGCAGCGGAGGATTATCCTCGAAAAACTTGTTAAGAACGATAATCCGTCCCCCGGCCATGTACTCCCCGAAGAAATCCTGGACGGTACCGCCAATGACCACGGTGGGGACCTTCGCCTCATACTCCTTCATGTGGATCCCAACCCGGTATCCCACGTTCCCCCTGACGTAGATCTCCCCGCCCCTCATGCTGTAGCCGAGAACATCCCCGGCCGACCCGTGGATAATGATCTTCCCCCCGTTCATGGTGTTGCCGGTGGCATCCTGGGCGTTTCCGAACACATCAATGCTTGGCCCGTCGAGCAGGGCGCCGAGATCCGATCCGGGCGTACCGTGGATCCTTATCTTTATTTTATCCCTTTCAATGCCCCACAGGTTGGTTCCAATGTACCGTTGGCCGTAGACGTTGCGAATCTCGAATTTCCTGGCCCCTTTCTCTGCCATGGCCCGTATCTTTCTGTTCAGATCCTTGTAATGAACGCCGGCGGCATCGATCTGATACCACTTCGATGGGGAATAGGTGATGCCTTTCTTCTTCCTTTCGGCGGATGCCACAGGCTCTTCTGTTTTTACGGTTATCGCAATGGGGTTCATAGGCCGGCGCCCCTTATTCCCAGCACATCGAGTTCCCAACTTTCCAGGCCGATCCCCCTTAGCTGGAGACGATTGCCCCGTACTGATTCGATGGAGTTTATCCCCGCACAGCCCAACATCTCCTTGATCTCCAGGCTCCAGGCCCGGAGCAGGTTCACCAGCGCCTGTGTGCCGATCTCGGGATTGACCCTCTTGGTAAGATACGGATCCTGGGTGGTAATGCCCCAGGCACACTTGCCCGTGTAGCACTTCTGACAGACGGTGCACCCCATGGACATTAAAGCCGCAGTGCCGATGTATACAGCGTCCGCCCCCAGCGCGATGGCCTTGAATATGTCGGACGAGTTCCGGATGCCTCCGGAACACACGAGGGATGCCCAGTTGCGGATCCCCTCCTCTCTCAGCCTGGTATCGACAGCAGCTAACGCCAGTTCTATGGGCAGCCCGACGTTGTCCCTCAGTATTTTTGGGGCTGCGCCGGTGCCGCCCCGGACCCCGTCCACGACGATGACGTCCGCTCCCGCCCTCACCATGCCGCTGGCAATGGCCGGCGCATTGTGAACCGCGGAGATCTTCACGGATATGGGTTTTCCATAATCAGTGGCTTCCTTGAGGGCATGGACGAGCATCTGCAGGTCCTCGATGGAGTAGATGTCGTGATGAGGCGCGGGGCTGATGGCGTCGGATCCCATGGGGATCATTCTCGTCTGCGAGATGTGCGCGGAAACTTTTTCACCCGGAAGATGTCCGCCGATGCCGGGCTTCGCTCCCTGGCCGATCTTGATTTCCACCATGGCCGCGTCGTTAAAGTACTCCAGATCCAGGCCGAATCGGCCTGAGGCGCATTGGACTATGGTGTTTTTCCCGAATTTACGAAGTTCCCTGGGCCATCCCCCCTCACCGGTGTTAAACATGGTTCCGACCTCGTGGGCGGCCTGAGCGAGGGATTTGAAGCAGTTATAACTGATGGCGCCGTATGACATGGCCCCGAACATTATGGGCGTGGAAAGCTCCACAAACGGATAATCGGGCACCTCAAGGTTCCCATTTCTGAACTCAAGCCGGTCGGATCTTCTTCCCAGCCGGGTGCGCAGCTCCATGGGTTCCCGGAGAGGGTCGATGGAAGGGTTGGTCACCTGGGAAGCGTTAAGAAGGATGTGATCCCAGTAATTTTTCAGCGGTTTGTCACACCCCATTCCAGTGAGAAGCACACCTCCCGTCTCGGCCTGCTTTTTCAGATCGCGGATGGCCTCGCGGGTCCAGTTGGCGTTGGGCCGATAGGTGTAGTCGTTATTTTTGATAACCAGAGCGTTGGTGGGGCAGAGAACGGAGCATCTCTGGCATGCCACGCAGTTCTCCTCCCTGTGCACCATCAGATTGTTGTAGGCATCGTAACTGAAAACGCCGAAGGAGCACTGGCGCTCGCAAACCCGGCACTGGATGCACCGATCCTCGTCCCTTACAACGGAAAATTCCGGAAGAAGTGCACTGCGCATCTATTGAACCTCCATAACGGTCGTCCCCAGAAACTCCCGTCCACCCTCGACAACGTCGTGTCCTTCGGTCCCTTTCAGACGGGCTATGACCGGGTGCCCGCCGGTGGGAATCCATATCTTGTCCAGCTCCGGACAAACCAGGCGGATAGCCGATTCCTCGGATGAGGCGTATACGATATCTCCCTTTATCCCGGCAACCATTGGCCTTAAACGAATACGGTCGGTGTGGGCGATCATCTCTCCATGATGGGCCACGATAATGGCGAAGGGCCCGTTGAGCAGCAGGGAGCCGTAAGTATTCCGGATGGCCTCGAAATATTTCCTGTCACTGGAGTTCATACGGTCGATCTGCTCCCAGATCGGCGGCGAAAAGATGTCCATTACCACCTCGATGGGAAGACCGTGCTTCCTTTCCAGGAGGTCCACAGCGTAGGCCACCACCTCGGTATCCGTCTGCATGGTGCATACATAGCCGTACATCTCGAGAAACCTGCGGTTGGCGCCGTAGGACGAGATCTCACCATTGTGAACCACGGTCCAGTCCAGCAGTGACAGCGGGTGCGCGCCGCCCCACCAGCCCTGAGTGTTGGTCGGAAACCGTCCATGGGACGTCCAGATATAACCATGGTAGTGTTCCAGCCCGAAAAACAGGGCGATATCCTCAGGGAATCCCACTCCCTTGAAAACCCCCATGTTCTTGCCCGAGGAAAAAACGAAAGCGCCTTCAATGGATATGTTGATTTTGAAGACCCTTCGCGTGACAACATCATCCTCATTGACTATCTCATGTGTTTCCTTGAGCTTGGGGCGAACGAAATACCTCCAGATATAAGGAGGGTTGGTAATGGTTTCCGTAGGAAAGGTGGGGACCTCCTCGGCCAAGCTGATATCGAAGAGCCTCCTTAGATAGGTCTCGGTTTCCTCGCGGCTGACCTTGGTTTCGAACATGATGTGGAGAGCATAATCGTCGGGCCGATCGGGGTAGATACCGTATATGGCAAACCCGGCCCCGAGCCCGTTCCCACGCTCATGCATGTTGGTGATGGCCGTTATGCAATCTTTGCCCGAAATGAGCTTCCCGGAGGTATTCATCATCCCGAAGATGGAGCACTGGGAGATGACCTTGTCGTCGTTATATGGGTTGTTGACACTGCAAAGGTTTCTCATGTCTGTTTCCTATGTTTCACTTTTCTGCAGTCAAAGCTCGTTTGCATGGAACCTGAGACCCAATGAGGTACTGTCTCTGACACCACGATCTACTCGATAATCCTGATTGGCTGTTTCATCTTCTCCTTGACTTCGTCCGGCAGGTGAACGGCCCCGAAATCGTGAGACAGGAGATGATCGGAGAAGGACGTTGTCTTGACCTTGTTCCTCATCAGCCCAAGGTATATACCGGCACGGGCGACGCACCCAGCCATAACCATGCCCTTTATGACACCGTCCTTAAGAACAAGCTTGGCGTATTTACCCTTTTCATCCCTTATGATTTCCGTGAACCCCTTACGGTTCGGCTTTTCCATAAAACCGGCGGAAACCATAGGAAGCCCGAAAAAATCCACCGAGTTCATGTTGGTGGCCCATCGGTGGCGGCTGGGAACCCCGGCCATATTGAGCCCGGCAATACGCCCGCCGATGTAGGCATTGGGCCACAGAGGCAGGAGGCGGTGGGCGCCCGTCACAAAATCGTGGGCATGTGAAGCGTCACCGCACGCGTAAACATTTTCGATGCTAGTGGCCATGTTGTCCTCCACCATGAACCCGCCTCCCGTCCTGGCGGTATCCACCCGGATATCCGTTCCCCCGGCAAGTTCGACCCTGGGCCTTACACCCACGGCGACTACCAGGAGATCGCAGGGAAGGACGGTTCCATCCAGAAGGAGAACCTCCTCCACCTTTCCATGCCCTCTGACCTCGATGATGGAATTGCCCAGAAGAATCTCCACACCTTTTTTCCGAAAGGCATCGGCGGCAAGCCGCGACGAGGTTTCATCGGAAACGAGGGCAAGAACCCTGTCGGCAAGTTCCACCACCGTGACACGATCGATAACCCGTGAAAGGGCCTCGGCAGTCTTTGTGCCGATGAGCCCGGCGCCCAGCACAACGGCATTTTTCACCCTTCCAAGCCGTTTTTTCACCTCCAGGCTCTGGTCCAGGGTAATCATGGTGGTGACGCCGTCCAGGCCTGACCCCTCCATGGGAGGTATAAAAGGCGACCCTCCGGTGGCGAGCAGAAGCTTGTCGAATCTCAGGGTCCTCTTTCCATCCCCGTTTCCACCTGAGCTCGTCCCTCCGGAGCCGGAAATGGATATGGACCTTTTTTCCATGTCCAGATTGCGGGCCCTGTATCCAAGGAAAGCGTCAACGGAATGTTTCCGGTAGAAATCCCTGGGGCGATAGTCCATCCCCCTTCGATCAACATCTCCCTCCAGGAGGTGCGTTATGAGCGGTCTCGCATACGTGTGGTATTTTTCGTCGGCTAGAATCGCGATACTTCCTTCACGGTCCTCCCGCCGGATGCCCTCGACGCAGCCAATCCCGCCGGCTGAGTTGCCCACTATCAGGTAGTCGTATTTCTTAACGGCCATATATTTTCCTTTTTTTCTCGAATATCACATCCTGTTATGGTCGTAAAAAGCCCACCTGTCTGCGTGCAACGCACAGGGAAGTTCGTGGCTTTTTACGAAGTCATCAATCCTCATCAACCAGATATAGCGCCTCGTTGGGGCACATCTCCACACAGGCGGGAATTTCTCTGTCGGGACACAGGTCGCACCTGGCGGCCACGCTCCTTTCCCTGCGATCAGGCCAGATAGCCCCTTTGGTGCAGGTGAGGACGCACGTCCAGCAGCCTATGCATTTATCCGGATCGTGGATGATCTCGCCGGTCCTCTCGTCCTGATAAATAGCCCCGGCGATACAGGAATAGGCACAATACGGCTCGTCACAATGCCTGCACTGAAGGGCAAAGGATACGGGGCCAACCTCCTCCACGATGATTAGCGACGGTGGAGGTGTCTCCTCCTTGAAAGTTTTAATGATATTTTTTGACCCGGAATGTTCGACCTGACAATAAATCTCGCAAAGCCGACACCCGATACACACTTCCTCTTTTGCGTAAATCCTCTTCACTGGGACCTCCAGCTTCAAAAAAAACCGGTGCATTAGAAAAGGGACCACTCCCTCAGGTTGTATCCTGGTTCCGGTTTCCTAACGCGGTTGGATTTTACAAAACCCGGCGGGCGATACCTTTCCAGTGCAAGCTTTAGCGGACAAATATAACACACCTGCTCGTAATTAGTAAACGGACATTCCCCCTCAAGGGGGAGAAAGATTATGGATATGGACAGTTTGATCCCCCTGTCTCTGACACTTTTTTCTCTCCCGTTAAAGTTGGCACGGATCGTGATAGTAAAGGGGCATGGGAAGGCCACTTCGTATACTGCAGACCGAATTTCCGTACCACCTGACCTGTCGCACAAACAACAGAACCTTCAGGTTCCATCAACGACAGTTCACAAAACTGTTCTTCAGGGCTGTCGTGCAAAGTACTAAAA
>BDTG01000030.1 GCA_002897695.1 bacterium BMS3Abin14 | reverse complement strand
TTTTAGTACTTTGCACGACAGCCCTGAAGAACAGTTTTGTGAACTGTCGTTGATGGAACCTGAAGGTTCTGTTGTTTGTGCGACAGGTCAGGTGGTACGGATATTCGGTCTGCAGTATACGAAGTGGCCTTCCCATGCCCCTTTACTATCACGATCCGTGCCAACTTTAACGGGAGAGAAAAAGGTGTCAGAGACAGGGGGAAAGTTCAAAACCAAAAAAAGCCGCCCGGGTAATACCGGGCGGCTGGAATATTCCGGTGAATGAATCCTTACTCTGCAAAATCCTTCGTATAGTCCGTGCTCTCCTTTAGTTTTCTGGTCTGCTCTTCGGAGTACCTGAACATCGGCAGGAGCCATTCGGCGATGAAGATGATTACAATCGGGACGATCATGACCGCTATGGCGGTGGTTACACTCTCCCTTCCGAACAGTTCCGGATGGTACGTCTGCCGCAGGCCGACCAGGGATTTAGAGATCATCTGACCCCCGATGACGACATTCCATCTCATGGCAAAGACCTGGATGAGGAGGAGGGACGCCGCAGTAAACGAAAGGGTGTTGGCTACCTTATCGCCCATGTTCCTGTCCATAAGGACTATGATCATGAGAAGGATGAACGGGATAAGCACCCCCATGATCATCTGGATACCGATATAGGAAAGGGCCAGGGGCCCGGTAAGCAGCTGCCGGATGATCTCCCATTCCTCGGCTTTCTCATAGGCCAGGGTGATGATCTCCAGCATTTCCAGGGACGCGGTAATGATGAGAAACAGCCACAGCCAGCGGACCATGGTGCCGATGCATGCCCGGTCGATGACCAACCCCTTGAGCTTCATCGCGACCTGATACATCACTATCAGGGCCGCGATTCCGGAGACAACGGCCGAGAAGATGAAGATGATGGGCATCAGGGGTGTGGACCACCAGGGATTGGACTTGAGCGCCCCGAAAAGGAATCCGACATACCCGTGGAGCAGGAAAGCGGCGGGAATACCGATGGCCGCCAGGAACTTGACCGCCTTCCTGTCTATCCGCTGGGCCTCCTCCGAGATATCGTAGACCCCGAGAGCCAGGAGCTTATAGATCCACTGTTTCAGGCCGCGGGACCTCTTGGCGTAGGTTACGATATCCCTCCGGTACACCAGCCAGACCTCGAACAGGAGAATGACCATGTATCCACCGTAAAAATAACCGAATCCGGCCATGGCGGAGGTGAAGTTCGGGGTTATCATGACATTGATGCCCCGCAGTGGATGGCCCAGGTGGAGCAGAAGGGGCCATGTCGCCACGAGGAGAAACGCCAGGGAGGCAATGAGTGAAAACCGGGCAATGGGCCTGAGTGATTCGAACTCGAATACGTGGTACAGGGACGAAACGATGAAGGCGCCCGCCACCAGCCCTGTGACATAGGGATAGAGGACGATCATCAACGACCAGAGGATGTGGAGGTCGTTGGGAAATACGTAGCCTAGCACCTCATTCATCAGCGGACCTCCTTGTCTAGCCCGATATAGTAGCATTTCGGTTTAGTCAGCATATGCGGCTGGAGAACACCGATCCTGTCACTGTCAATAATATGCCTCACGGGGTCATAGGGGTCCTTGACATCGCCGAACATCCTGGTGCCCGTGGGACAGGCCTGGACGCAGGCCGGTCTCAACCCCCTGGAAATACGATGATAACACCAGGTACACTTGTCGGCAGTGTGAGTTTTGGGGTTGAGGAAACGGCTGGCATAGGGACAGGCCTGGACGCAGTAGCCGCACCCCATGCACCGTTCGCCATCTACGAGAACCAGACCATCGGGAGCGTAGTAAGACGCGCTGAATGGGCAGACCTGGACACATGGGGTCTGGACGCAGTGATTACACATTTTTGGAACATAATAGGCCTTTGATACGCCCTCGGTGCCGGCCGTGCTGGAGGGAAACCCGTAAAGGCCTCCATCGGGGGAATCTATCTCGGCCGGCCGGTCATGACCCTTCTGGTAACGCTCAACCCATGTCCGGTAGAAACCGTCGGGCACATCATTCTCCATCTTGCATGCCCGGACGCAGGATCCGCAGCCGATGCATTTTTTCAGGTTTATGACGTAAGAATACAGATGGTCAAACGGATTATACCCATCGGGAAAACCTCCAGGCTGCATATCGGTCGCCGCCAATGCAGTTTTAAGCTTCCCGGGAGCAAACAGGGAAAGCACGGATGATGTGGCCCCGACAATGGTGACACCTATCGCTGCCCGCAGGAAACCTCGTCTACTTGAATCTTTCATGCCGACTCCTCGCTAAATTGGATTTATTGATAAATCCTGCCGGTCCTATATCTTGGGATCATGAGGATCATGACACTCCATGCACACGTTGGGAGTAAGTTCCATGCCCATACTCTTAAGGTGCTGGACCACTTCAACCTTGGGAAAAGCATCCGGTTTGGCCGGTTGGGTATCGTGACACTTGATGCATAGTTCCTGAGCGGAATGGATCTCCATCGGGGCGGTACGTTTGAATTTGCTCGGATCCTTCATGAACGCCTCGATACTGGGATAATCCACGTGAGACCTCAACGGGCCGTGACATGTCTCACAGTTGATGACCCGGTGAGGGGTCTGAGCGATATGCTTGACCCGCTCCGCATGGCATGGAGCGCACGACTCGGGCCCGTTGCCGTGCTTGGGCACCCGCACGTTCATCTGCTCGGCGAGGTTTGCCCCCCTGAAGTGACCGTATTCCCCGAAGGTATCGGGCACCAGAAGACCGCGGCCAAGAAGGTAGATGAGGGTAATTACGATCCAGATAAGCGCGGCTCGCCACAAATGTTTGGTGTGTTCCATTTCTCTGCCTTTCGCAACAAAGGGTTGATAGGGTCGTAAAAAGTGATTAATTGAGGCTATACGCCTATGGAATTATTTCCACTTTCTCCATCGACATCATCCGAGGAAAAGAGCCATTCAAAAAAACCCTTTCCACCGAAACGGGTGGCTGGAGTAATTTTAACAGGCTCCTCCTCCAACATCTCACCCGAAAAAAACCATCCGGCAAACCTGACCTTGCCGAAACGCCCGCCCTGGGCTGTTGAAACAGGCTCGTTCTCGAGCTTTTCACCTGAAAGAAACCATCCGGTAAAACCGTGAGGGCCGAAACGGCCGTCACGCAGGGGAGTCTCATCTTCTTCCTGAAAGGAATCGGCGGAGAGGACCCACCGGGAGAAGCCCCGCGGGCCGAAACGGCCGTCACGCAGGGGAGTCTCATCTTCTTCCT
>BDTG01000029.1 GCA_002897695.1 bacterium BMS3Abin14 | reverse complement strand
TCTTGGTCTCATGTCGCTGCAAAATCAGCTGCGAAAGCTTCAATGCGCTGCATGAACCGCCGTGGTACGGAACCGTATGCCCGGTGGTGTGAGAGGACGGGGGAGGTGACTCCCCCTCCTACTCGATTCCGTTTCCCCGAAGCTATTCCACCGCCAAGTACGCCATTCGACGCGTTGCACTTGCTTCCACCTTCGCATGAAGCTACGGTGGACAGGCAGGACAGACAAAGTTGCGCAAAGTAAATCTAACCATAGGGTTCCGATTTTAAACTTCGTTACCGTGTGGTTGGCTTGTTCTTGACAAGTTGTGGCCCGTATTGGACTATCGATTCGCAGGTTGTTGAATGATTTCTTCGAAAAGGACTGTCGATGTCTTTGGAAAACAATAGAAAAAACCTTCTTCCCCACCTTCCCAGGGTGGACCAGGTCCTGGCTCACACCGCTCTTTTGCGCCTCTCACCGGCCATTGCCCCGCGTATCGTAAAGGCCGCGGTAAGAGAGGAGATTAGTTATCTAAGGGAAAGGGTCCTCTCGGGGGAGATCACCCAGCCGGGACTGCTTTCCATCGACCTCGTCTCCGAGGGTGCGAAGAGACGGGCGGTGATTAAGAACATTCCCCGGCTGCGCAGGGTCATCAATGCCACAGGAGTGATCATCCACACCAATCTGGGCCGCAGCCCCTTGCCCGATGAGGCTGTCCGGCAGATGCAGCTGGCCGCATCGGGATACTCCAACCTCGAATACAGCCTGAAGGAGGGCAGACGCGGCTCCAGAGACGATCTCATTGAAGGACTTTTGAGGGAGATCACCGGCGCCCCGGCGGCAACGGTGGTCAACAACAACGCGGCGGCCGTTATGCTGGCTCTCAATACCCTCGGCGCCGGACGCGGAGTGGTTGTTTCCCGGGGTGAACTGGTTGAGATCGGCGGTTCTTTCCGCATACCCGACGTCATGTCCGCCGCCGGAGCCTGCCTTCTCGAGGTGGGGACAACCAACCGCACACGTATTGATGACTATCGCAGGGCTGTCGACGAGAACACCGCGCTTCTGCTGAAGGTCCACACCAGCAACTACAGTATCGTCGGTTTCTCCCAGGAGGCAAGTGTTGAGGACCTTGTCGCCCTCGGGCAGGAAACCGGGATCCAGGTTATGGTGGATCTGGGCAGCGGCAGCCTCCTGGATGTCAGGGTTCTGGGTCTGTCACACTACGAACCAACCGTGATGGATGTCCTGAAGGCTGGGGCTGATGTGGTTACCTTCAGCGGCGACAAGTTGCTTGGGGGGCCTCAGTCGGGCGTTATCCTCGGGAGCGCTTCCACAATTCAGCACATTAGGATGAACCCCATGAAACGAGCAGTTCGATGCGGAAAAATGACCCTCGCGGCCCTTGAAGCCGTCCTGAAAATCTATCTGAACCCCGAAACCGCCGTTAAGAATCTGCCGACGCTGAAAATGATCTCGGCGAGCAGGGATTCCGTTTCCCGCCGGGCCCGTCGGTTCGCTGCCCGTCTCAGGGATCTTCCCGTCCGGGTATCTTTCCTTCCCGCATTATCAAAGGTCGGCGGCGGCTCACTCCCTCTTGAGGAGATACCCTCCATTCTTCTTGCCCTGGAGCCTGGTGGGATTTCCGCGCAGGACCTTGAGGCCCGGCTGAGGGAACAGGAGCCACCTGTAATAGGGCGTATCGTGGAGGACCGGGTCTGCCTGGACTTCAGGACCGTGTTGCCCAGGGAACTGGGCGACCTGGAACGGTCCATAAGGGGAGCGGTCTATTCCGGCCTGACATGACCGATACCCGAGCGCACATCATAATAGGCACCGCCGGCCACATTGACCACGGCAAAACCGCTCTCGTCCGTTCTCTTACCGGGATAAACACAGACCGGCTAAAGGAGGAAAAGGAGCGTGGAATTACCATCGAGCTCGGGTTTGCCCCGCTGACCCTGCCGTCCGGATTAAGGGTAGGGCTGGTGGACGTTCCCGGGCATGAGCGGTTCGTACGGAACATGGTTGCCGGGGCCACGGGGATTGACCTCGTTCTCCTTGTAGTCGCCGCCGATGAAGGCGTCATGCCCCAGACCAGGGAGCACCTTGACATCTGCCAACTTCTTGGGACGAGGGGCGGGATAGTGGTACTCAGCAAGATCGACATGGTTGAGGCCGACTGGCTTGAGATGGTAACCGAAGATGTCAGGGAATATCTGGCGGAGACCTTCCTGTGCGACGCACCGATTATCCCCTTCTCAGCCGTTGACGGCACGGGCAAGGACGAACTCCTCAAGGCGATGGAACAGGCGGCCATGCGCGTTCCGGGAAAGAGCCTCGAAGGGGTTTTCCGTCTGCCGGTGGATCGTGTTTTCTCCATGAAGGGGTTCGGTACTGTGGTCACCGGAACTCTTATTTCCGGCAGGATAGCAGTGGGCGAGGAGGTGAACTTCTTTCCCGAGGGCAGGAGAGCAAAGCTCCGGGGCATCCAGGTCCACGGCAACCAGGTCCGGGAGAGTTCCGCGGGCACTCGTACGGCAATGAATCTTCAGGGGATTGAAAAAGGACAGATCCGCCGAGGGGAGACCGCGGCCCATGCAGGTTCCCTTATTCCAACCTATCTTCTGGACGTCCATATCAGGCTTTTATCCTCCGCGCCGCGGCCGCTGAAAAATCGCACCCGGGTGCGTCTCCACCTTTATACGTCCGAAATCATGGCCCGGGTTGTCCTTCTGGAGGATGAATCCCTCGACCCGGGCCATGAGGCGGTGGCACAGATTCGTCTGGAAGCGTCTGCGGTGGCTCAGCCTGGCGACAGATTTGTCCTTCGCAGCTATTCTCCAATCACCACCATCGGCGGAGGGGTTGTGCTTGACCCGGTTCCGGCGAAGCACCGGCGCATGCGGAAGACGGTTATCGCCCATCTTGCGCGCTTGCACACGGATAATCCCGGCAACAGGATGGAAGCCCTTCTGGACGAGGCAGGTGATTACGGCGGAACGGCCGGAGTCATCGGGACCAGGGCGGGTGTTTCCGTACCTGAGGCAATAGGGCTGTTGCGGGACCTTGAAGCTGACGGGAAAGCTGTTCTCATCGGCGATGGTCCCGGAGCGCTTGCCTACTCCTCGGTGTCCTTCGATGGCCTGAAAGACCGGCTTGTCAAGGTTCTCCATGTTTTTCACCGGGCGCATCCTCTTAAAAAGGGCATCGGGAAAGAGGAACTCAGAATGAAGTCAGCCGGAATGCTTCCCGACCGGCCCTACAGGAATCTCCTGTCGGCTCTTGCGGAAAAGAATGTGATCGGGGTGGATGGGAACACCGTCTTCCTCATGGGTCACAGCGCCGCGTTTACCCCCGAACAGCAGAAGTTGGCAAAGAGGGTCGGAGCAATTCTGGAAGCCGCGGGCCTGTCAGCGCCATTCGTCCTGGATCTGGCCTCCGATCTTGGTGTGGATGCCCCTCATCTGAAGGCCGTCCTGGGCCTCATGTGCGAAAGGGGAGAGGCGGTCAGGGTCAAGGACGATTTCTATGTTCATCCCGATGCCAACAGCACCCTCATGGCGCGGGTGGACAGTTACTTCGGTTCCAATGCCGAACTCTCCATGAAAGGGTTCCGGGAGATCGCCGGCACCAGCAGGAAGTGGATGATACCGCTCCTTGAATACCTGGACAGGATGCAGGTAACCATGAGAAGAGGAGACGTGCGCATCAGGCGAGGCGGCACACAGAAGGGAGGGACTGCCTCATGATTCAGGTATCGGAGGCGCGGAGGATTATTCTGGAAAACAGCCATGTCGGAGGGGTGGAGGTCGTATCCCTGACCGACTGTCTGGGCCGGGTGCTCGCACGGTCCGTCCATGCCTCCCGGGACGTTCCCCCCACGAACAACTCGGCCATGGACGGTTTTGCGCTGACCGCCGTCCAGGCCGCCGGTGCCTCAAAAAGTGCGCCCGTCTTTATCCCCGTGTCCCGGACAATCAGGGCCGGTGACTGGCCTGGGGCTGCCGTGAATTCCAACAGGGCTGTCAAAATCATGACTGGAGCCCCGATCCCGGATGGCGTGGATACGGTGGTCCGGGTTGAAGACACATCCTTTAAGGACGGTTGTCTTGTTCTGTGTAACCCTCCGAGGGTGGGGGGAAATATCCGTGCCGCAGGAGAGGACATTGCCGCAGGGTCGGATATCCTGGAAGCGGGAAGATGCATAGGTCCGGTCGACATGGGCCTTGTCGCCTCGCAGGGCATCGCTCAGCTGACCGTCTACCGAAGGCCCACGGTGGCTATTATCGCCACCGGGGACGAAGTGGTTAACCTGGGAGAGGTCCCCCGTGAGGCCCAGATATTCAGCAGCAACTCCTATTCTCTTATGGGCCTTGTCAGGGAATGCGGCGCCATTCCGCGCCTGCTGGGCATCTCCCGGGATGATCCTGTCCAACTGGCCGAAATGATCCGGGAAGGGTTTACTTCAGATGTGGTAGTCACATCAGGCGGAGTATCCATGGGGGATTACGATTACCTGAAGGAGGTACTCGAGGAGATCGGCGCCAGAGTGCTCTTTAGCAGGGTCGCCCAGAAGCCGGGCAAGCCCATGACCTTCGGCGTCATGGGCTGGAAACCCATATTCGCTCTCCCGGGCAACCCCGTATCCGCAGCCCTTTCCTTTGAGCTCTATGCCCGTCCGTCCATCAGGAAGATGATGGGCCACACCAGGCTCTTCAGGCCGACAGTGAAGGCAACAATGGAGCAGGATATCAGAAAGAAAAAAGGTCGTAGAAATTTCATTCGAGGCATAGTAGAGAGAAGGGATGGAATCTTCTATGCGAGAACAACAGGCGCGCAGGGTTCCGGGATACTGCGGTCAATGTCCCTTGCTAACGGGATTATTGTTCTGCCCGAGGACACCGACGGTGTCGATGCCGGTCAACAGGTCGATGTGTACCTGCTGAACAGTGACGATGCGCTCCTGAAAGGGGGCGTTTGATGCGGGAGGAAAATCCATGAGAAGGACCATTTTCGAACTTTTTGCCAAATCCCCATTCGGCCCGCTGCAGGATCACATGACAAAGGTGATGGATACTGCCAGGCTTATTCCGGATCTCTTCAAGGCCTTTGAGGAGGACGACGAAAAAACGTTCGATGAGCTGTCGGAAAAGATCGGGCATGCGGAATATGAGGCCGATATCATAAAAAACGAGATCCGGGGCGATCTTCCCAAGACCATTTTTACACCTGTGGCACGAAAGGACATTGTGGATATCCTGTCCTTTCAGGACAAGATCAGCGATGTAGCCGAGGACGTCATGGTCCTTTTGAACATGCGCAAGCTCCCGTTTCCAACAGCAATCAGGGATGAGATGTGGGGCTTCATCGGGCAGGTCATGATAACCGTGGAGCATTTTGCCAGGATCAGCAGCGAACTGGACGAACTGGTTGAGGCTTCATTCGGCGGAGCCGAGGCCGGAAAGGTCACCGAGATGATCGATGCGCTGGGCCGTGAGGAGCACAAGGCCGATCGGATGCAGCATGACCTGCTCAAAAAACTTCTCGCCATGGAGGATGAGCTCGGGGCCTTGAATATTGTTCTCTGGATGAAAGTTCTGGGGGCGTTGGGGGATATTGCGAACAACGCTGAGAAGACTGGCAATCGTATACGCCTTTTCATTTCCAAATAAATCCATCGGGATGCGCCACCATTGAGTAGGGGTGTTATTCGTGCTTGAGCTTGGAATCTGGGTTTTCTGGGTCAGCCTTGCGGTCTGCTTCTATATGGCATGGAACATCGGCGCCAACGATGTGGCCAACGCCATGGGAACGTCCGTGGGTTCCCACGCCGTCAGCCTTAAGCAGGCTGTTTTACTTGCAGGGGTATTCGAATTCGCCGGGGCTTTCCTCGTGGGGGGGCACGTCACCGATACCGTTCGCAAGGGAATCGTTTCTCCCGCCATTTTCAAGGGCAATGCGGACTTGTTCGTCCTCGGCATGCTGGCGGCCCTGCTGGCGTCGGGTATCTGGCTGAACCTGTCCACAGCGTTGGGTCTTCCCGTTTCCACCACCCACTCCATCGTGGGGTCCATTGTGGGTTTCGGCCTTCTTGTCGGCGGGATTTCTGCGATAAACTGGGGAAGGCTGGGGTCAGTCGTGGCGAGTTGGGTTATCTCCCCGTTGGTTGGGGGGGTAATCGCGTTTATTACCTTCTCGTTCATCAAGAGAACCGTTCTGGCGGCCTGGGACCCCGTCCGGGCCGCGAGGAGAGTCGTACCTATCCTCATCTTCCCGGTGGCCGTTGTGCTTGTCTTATCCATGCTCTTTAAAGGGCTGAAAAACCTGCACCTGGATATTCCTTTCAGGGAAGCCCTCATGATCGCCATTGTCGTCGGCGTTCTGGCCTACCTGGTCATGAAGTTCATCCTGGAGAGAAATTATGCCGTCAGACCAAGGAAACGGAAGGCGGCATTCGATCAGGTTGAAGGAATATTCAGATACCTCCAGATTGGGACTGCCTGTTACGTGGCGTTCGCCCATGGTGCAAATGATGTCGCCAACGCCATCGGGCCATTCGCCGCTATCGTGTCCGTATTTAAAACCGGCAATCTCGAAATGCAAGTGGGTGTACCGATGTGGATCCTTGCCCTGGGCGGCGTTGGGATCGTCATCGGCCTGGGAACATGGGGATACAAGGTCATCGAGACGGTGGGCAGGAAGATCACCTCTATTACACCCTCCCGCGGTTTCTCGGCGGAGTTTGCCACCGCCACTACTGTTCTGGCCTGTTCCAAACTCGGTCTGCCGGTTTCCACCAGCCATACTCTGGTGGGATCCATCATCGGTGTGGGCATGGCCAGGGGGATGGCGGCCATCAACCTTCGGGTGATCCGTAATATCATCAACTCCTGGCTCATTACCATTCCCGCCACCGCCGTTTTGACCGTCCTCATCTTCCTGCTCCTCAAGGCAGTCGCGCTGTGAGGGGTAAGGGGCAGTGACCAGGTGACCGTTCCGGACAAGATCAGGCGGGAGGTGGAAGATCTTCGCCGACAGATCGAACGACACAACTACCTTTACTACACCCTGGACAGACCCGAAATACAGGACGAGGAGTACGACCGCCTTCTCAGGCGCCTGGCCGATCTTGAGAAGTCTCACCCGGACCTCGCGACCCCGGATTCCCCTACAGCCCGGGTCGGGGCTCCCCCCCGAAAGGATTTCGGGGCCGTCAGGCATACAATACCCATGTTATCTCTGGGCAATGTTTTCAATGAGGATGAGGCGCTGGAGTTTGACCGTCGACTCAAGCGGTTGCTGAATCCGCCCAACGAGATCGACTATGTTGTCGAACCCAAGCTCGACGGCCTGGGTGTGGAATTGGTCTACGAGAGGGGATCCCTGGTTCTGGGTTCCACGCGCGGTGACGGGACAGTGGGCGAGGATATCACCGCTAATATCAGGACGGTCCGGTCGATTCCACTTCGTCTGGGCGCTTTGTCCCGCAGAGAGGGCGCAGAACTAAAAGTGCCCGACCGTATTGAGATACGCGGTGAGATACTCATGTTCAAGGAAGAGTTTCTGGCGCTCAATGCCCGCCGTGTTGAGGCGGGCGAACCCCCATTTGCCAACCCGAGGAACGCTGCCGCCGGTTCCCTCCGGCAGCTCGATCCGGGTGTGACGGCCTCACGGCATCTGGACGGTTTTTTTTACACTGTAGGGGACTTGTCGAACCACGGACCGGACAACCAGTGGGACCTGCTGTCCTACCTGTCCAGCCTGGGTTTGAAAGTGAACCATCTTCGCCGCCGATGCCTGGGCATGGATGATGCCCTGGCATTCTATGATGAGCTGCTCCAGTTGAGGGATGACCTGCCCTATGAGATCGACGGCATGGTGATCAAGGTGAGCAGGTTTGACCAGCATGAGGTCCTGGGGACGTCCTCCCGAAGTCCGAAGTGGGCCGTGGCCTACAAGTTTCCCTCCCAGCAGGTTGAATCGGTCATCAACGATATTACCGCCCAGGTTGGAAGGACCGGGGTTATCACCCCGGTCGCTGAGCTCCAACCGGTCAAGGTCGGGGGAGTCACGGTCTCCCGGGCGACTCTGCACAACCAGGATGAGATAGACCGCAAGGATGTCAGGATCGGCGATATGGTTATCGTTCAGAGGGCCGGAGACGTCATCCCCGAAGTGGTGGATGTGCTCGTGAACAGGCGAACCGGCAAGGAGATCCCCTACACCATCCCGGACATCTGTCCGGAATGCGGGGCTCACGTGATCCGTCCGGAGGGCGAAGCGGCCCACCGCTGTACCAACATGGCCTGTCCCGCCCAGGTCAAGGAGAGGATTTTTCACTTCGCGTCCCGCGGAGGCATGGACATCGAGGGCCTGGGCAGGAAAACCATATCTCAGCTCGTTGACGGGGCATTGGTGAAAGACCCCGCGGATCTTTACCGCCTGAAAGAGGATCAGGTCCTTTCTCTGAACCTGTTCGCTGACCGCTCCGCGAAAAAACTGCTGGAGGCCATAGGCGGCACACGGGGCCGGCCCTGGTCCAGGTTTATCTTCGCTCTGGGAATCCCTCTGGTTGGAAGGTTCGTGTCAAAGGTTCTCGCCGACCGGTTCCGGACCCTTGCTGAACTCAAGGATGCAACGGTCGACCAGATGGTAGCCACATACAATATCGGCCCTGGAATAGCCGAATCGGTGCGGGCCTTTTTCGATGAGGAGCGCAACGTCCGTGTCGCCGGCAAGCTTTACAGTTATATAAAACCTGAGATCCCAGAGGGACACAGGGGGACGGACCTTGCCGGGAAGATCTTCGTGCTCACTGGGACACTGGCGAATCTTACCAGGGAAGAAGCCAAAGAGAGGATCGAATCCCTGGGGGGGCGGGTGACGTCGTCCGTGAGCAGCAGAACCGACTACCTCGTCGCGGGTGCGGACCCCGGGAGCAAACTTCCCAGGGCGAAGGAACTTGGCGTCACGCTCCTGGATGAGGGTGACTTTCTGATATTGCTGGGAGAAGGATGATGGACGGCGACCCACGGCAGGAAATTCATGACGTCCTGGTCATCAAAGGTGACGAGGTTCTGGATGACGCCCTCCCTGTGGTTCGCGAGGTGCCTATGACGATATTCCTTAACGGGCGGGAGTTAATTACCCTCGTCACCACCGGAGATGCCAACAAGGAACTGGCCCTTGGTTTTCTCCTTTCCGAGGGATTTATTCAAAGCCGTGATGACCTTAAATCCCTGCGGGATGATCCCGAGGCAGGGACGGTGGAGGTGGAAGTAGCCCGCGACCTGTCCATGGTCGAGGAACTGTGGGAAAGGAGGACGGTAACCTCCGGGTGCGGCAAGGGGGCGACCTTCTACAGCGTGCTCGATTCCCTGCACGCAAGGCCGGTAACATCTGAACTGAAGATTACGCCGCGCCAGGTCTATCATCTCATGGCCGAACTCAACCGGATGTCCGGGCTCTATCGGGCCACCCGCGGCGTTCATAACAGCGCCCTGGCCGACGAAGAGGGCATCCTGCTGTTTCGGGACGACATCGGCCGTCATAACGCGGTGGACAAGATAAGGGGGGCCGCCTTTCTTGAGGAGATTTCCCTCGAGGACAAGGTGCTTATTACCACCGGCCGCATGTCCTCCGAGATCATCATCAAGGTGGCCAAGATGGGCATCCCCCTTCTCGTTTCCAGGTCCGCTCCCACGTCGCTGGCGCTCGACCTGGCCAAAAGGGTGAAAATGACCCTGGTGGGGTATGTCCGGGGCGAGAGGATGACGGTCTACACGGGTGGGGAGAGGGTGAAAGGATAGGGGCAAGTTTGAAGTTTGAGAGTTTGAGAGTTTGAAGTTAAACCCCAAACCCCAAACCTCAGTTTCTGCTTCCAGGTCCCCGAAAGCAGAAACTGATTAGAGAGGGAGGTTGCCATGCCCAACATTCTTGTGCGGGATCTCGATGATGAAACCATCAAACACCTCAAGGCGCGGGCGCGGCGAAACGGCCGGTCCATGCAGTCCGAGATAAAGAACATCATCGAGAATGCCGCCCGGTCGGAGTCCCGGGATACAGTTATCCTCTCCGCGAGGATACGGAGGATGCTCGGAGGCCGGGAACACACGGACAGCGCGAAGCTTGCCGAGAAATCGGGCAGGGTTTGAGCCTCGCCCTTGCCGTCCGGCAGGAATGCCGCATGGTTACCGCCGGGAGGGAGCTTTACGATACCGTCCGCGGGACACCCTTCGCCAAGCATCTGAAATGGATAGGGGATGTTTGATTTTCAGAATCCAGTGTCCAGAGGGGAAAAGCGGGGTTTTAAAGAAGGGTTTCGCAGAGGAAGGAGCATCCCCGCACCAGAACTGTTGAGATATTTCAGCTTGCGATGAAAGCAAGCTTTCATCCGAAAATCAGCACCATCATGATCTGTTTATAATGGATAACGTTGATGGACTTTTCGAGCTCAAGCCGGCCCTGTTCAATCCCATCAGGTACGCCGCAAGGCCGGTGTCGTTTAAAAACAACTTTGGCGACCTGCCTTGCCCCGACGAGCAGGACCACCGGGCTGTCCGAAAGGCTTTCAAGGATTCCGTCTGTTATATTCCTGGCTATCATATGGTGGAATTATAACCACCTGATGGTTTCAACCACAAAATATCCCCTATCCTCGCTTTGCAATATCAGAGGTAAGGACGGAGAGGGACGTCAACTGAAGGGACCCCGACTATCCTGGTGGCATCATCAGGGCCCTCGAAACCTCGGAATCGGGGTTTGACCCCAGGATTCCCATGATGGCTTTTTGCGAAGTCATCAAAAATCGAGGGCAAAGCGGATTGCCCATCCAACATCAACCATTTTTCGAGACGGCAAAGATGTGATCAGTGATCCGATTTTCCCCTTCAAAACAGTCTGCAGGTGGTCACAGTTGACAGCGCAATCCCGGGGCATGCCGTCGGCTTTCGACAGAAACACCTCAGACGGTATATTGCGGACCGTACTTGTAATGGGAGCGACGGTTACTTCACCAAGATATTCCAACACTGAATTTCGCGTAAGAATAAGTACGGGCCTTTTTTTATCTGGTCGTCCGAACTTGTACCAGCGTATTTCGCCGTGTCTCATTCATCACCCCAGGCTTGCTCGGTTTCCCAGACCGAAACCTCATCGGCAGCAACCGGATGCCGTTCGTAGCCCTGACGGTGCTCTCGCTCCAGTTGCTCAAGTTTGTGACGGGCAAGCGCCTCACGAAGCGCACTTCTTGTGAAAGCGGAACGACTTGTGCGGAGTTGCTTCGAAACCCGATCAACCGCTTTGACAAGTTCATCATCAAGAGTCATTTGCACGGTTCTCATATTAAACCCCCTAAATGTGGATTGTTATAGCTATAATAATCCATACTCCATGTCGTGTCAAACAGAATACACTTACGATAAATATTTTTGGCTCGTCGCACAAATGAGTGCATGAATCTGGTCTTTGACAATTGAAAGCATGAGTTCTTTCGGTTACTTAGGTGGTGAGAGCTAACCTTTGTATCCGGGGAGGAACCCATGCTTGTCTCCAAGCTGATCAGGAATACCCTGCCATTGCAAGGATTGTGTGTTGAAAACGTGTCCAATCGCGGGGAAAGCATCGCTGGGGACCTCCTGTGATGCCCGAAACATTCGACGAAATGTCGCTTGCCAAGCTCGATAACTGACAATCTGGTAAGCTATATATGAGAAACAGGGAGTTTTGAAACTGCGTTCCGACGCAGGAGGTTAAAAGGACATGTCAGGTGCCACGTTAATACTTGGGGCACGACGCAAGCGATAAGGAGGAAGAACTATGCGCCTGGAAACAGATTTGAAGCTGGGATTCAAAGACGTGTTGATAAGGCCCAAGAGATCGACCCTGAAAAGCCGGATTGATGTGGAACTGAACAGGACCTACACCTTCTTACACAGCAAGAAAGAGTGGACAGGGGTTCCGGTGATCGCGACCAACATGGATACCATTGGGACCTTCGAGGTAGCTGAAGTCCTGGGCCGGTTCGGTATGATGACGGCCATCCACAAACACTACGGCGCCGAGGCCTGGACCCGATTCCTGTCAGGCAAAGACCAGGATATCTACGGCAAGATTATGGTAAGCATCGGCAAGTCGGAAAAGGACATGGAGAAACTCAAGCGGATAATAGGTGATCACCCCGGACTGGAATTTATTTGTATAGATGTGGCCAACGGATACGCGGAATCGTTCGTTGAGTTCGTCAGCAAAGTGCGGGAAAATTTCCCCGAAAAGACAATAGTATCAGGTAATGTAGTCTCCGGCGAGATGGTGGAGGAGCTTCTTCTGTCGGGCGCTGACATCATCAAGGTTGGGATCGGGCCTGGCTCTGTGTGCACCACTCGCATTAAGGCCGGGGTTGGCTATCCTCAGCTTTCGGCGGTGATCGAGTGTGCAGACGCTGCGCACGGTTTGGGAGGAAGGATTATATCAGACGGAGGCTGCACCTGTGCAGGAGATGTCGCCAAGGCTTTTGGTGGCGGCGCTGACTTTGTCATGGTAGGGGGCATGTTCGCCGGGCACGACGAGTGCGGAGGCGAGATGCTGGAACGTGACGGCAAAACATACAAAATGTTCTACGGCATGAGTTCGTCAATTGCCATGGAGAAGCACTCAGGGGGCGTTGCTGATTACCGCTCGTCTGAGGGGAAAAATGTCCAGGTCCCTTACAAGGGCTTCATCGAGGATACCGTAAAGGACATACTGGGGGGGATGCGCTCCGCCTGTACGTATGTAGGGGCACTGGCGTTAAAGGAACTGACCAAGCGGACGACCTTTATCAGGGTCATGGAGCAGGAGAACCAGATGTTCAGCTGAATCCACGGCCTCACACATTGCCTTGGCGGGGAGAGTGAAGATGTTCAAAAGAAGGCTGTTCCGGCTGGTTGTCTGGGGGATCGCCTTCGGTTACATCAAGGCGTCAATCGTGGTTTACCTGCGGAAGATTTATTATCCGGCCGGCTTTTCCTTTCCGGTAGTTCTCCTCGAAGCTGATATCGCTGCCGTAGAAATGATCCGGGCCCCAGGAAAAACCGGGGGTATGCGCTACAGCCCCAACCGGGCTGCCACGTCCCCATAGTCGGGATCATCGGCGTAAAGCTTCTCGAATTCCTTTCGCGCCCGTTTGCGCTGACCCATCTCCTCGTATACGAGGGCCCGTTCGTACCTGAGCGCCCGGAGGAGCTCATCGGAACGATCTTTCTTTCGGCGCAGGGCTATCGTCAAGGTCTCCCGGGCCGCATCCGGCAGGCCGAGCCCGCGCAGGGCCCTGGCCTTGTACAGCAATAGCGCGGCATGGATCGGCGTCTCGTTCTCAATGCCCTCAACCAACCGCACAACCTTCTGACAGACCTTCTTGTCGCCCGGATGAGCGTCCAGCAGCAGCTCTGCAAGAGACAACTTCACTACCACGTCGTCGGGTTCGAGCCGCTGCAGCTTCTCCAGACATGTCAACGCATCCTGCCGGCGCTCCTGACGCTGGTAGACCTCCACCAGCCCCAGCAGCACACCACGGAGATCCGGGCCCACATGAGCGGATATCTCGTCGGTGATGGGTAGGCTCATGACGGCGGAGATGCCGTATCTGGCGAAGTAATAGCCTAAGCGGCTATGCTTTTCGGCGGCCGCGGCCAGGCAGTTCGCGGCTTCCTCCAGCCGTTCTTTCCTGAGGGCCATAAAGCCAGCGAGGTACGCTCCATCGGCAAGGTGGGCCGCCTGTTCGAGGTGCTCAAGCGCCTTGTCTTCATCCCCCAGAACCAACTCCCGGCAACCGTCCACCAGGGCTTCCTCGTCGTCCGGTGTGATGAACCGTTTGAAGAAGCCAAGGTCCAGGCGGTCTTCCGCGCTGACCTTTGGGACGGCCGGAGCGAAGCAGGATGCGTTTTTCCCGCCGCCTGACCTCCCGCCTGTAAAAGTCGAGGTGTAAAAGAGTCCCGTTCCCGGAATACCCATTGTGGCCCGCTTGCCGCGGGACCCGACGGTGAACTTCGCACCGCGCGGCCCTAACGAGAAGGACCCACCCGCTTTGCTCAGGTTCAGGGTCACCCCCGGTGCGATCTTTACCCTTCTCCAGAAACGGAAAGCCATATCAGATTTCCTTTATCCCCGGTTTCATACATTTTTCGTATGAGGATGGGCATTTTTCAAGCAATACCTTTTATTTGCCGCGACGTATCCTCCAAATGAATGAAGAATTGTGTGAACATCAGGCACAAAATGTTTAAAACCTGAGAAAATGAGCTCCGACCCCAAGGGTTTGCCGGGCACGAACATTTCCTCTGGAGCCAACCAATCGCTGTTAGAAACCTGCTGGTCCGCCATAGCTCCATGGAGCGAAGGGGGAAGAAAATGCCTGTCCTTTGACAACCAAGTGGGTTATCGGTTGTCCTTGAGGATCTCCTGCAGAAGGGGAATGAGCGAAGGAATGTCGTCCTGAACTGTTTTCCAGAGGATGGGAACCAGCCAATCCCTATGCGGCACGAATCGCCTCCTTCAGGATCCTGTCCCTGAGCCTTTCCTTAAGGGCCTCAGGCGTCACCAGGTCTACTTTGGCACCGAGGAGTTTTTCCAGATGGTTCTTCAGGCGTATAAAGGTAAACATTCCGACGGGTTCGTTAAACTCTACGAGGAGATCGACATCGCTGCCGGGGCCCTCCTCTCCCCGAACAACGGAACCGAAAAGGGACAGAGCGGAAACGTGAAATCGCTGCAGTTCGCCAGCATTGTCTTTAAGTTTTTCAAGTACGATATCTCTTCTCTTCATGACATCCTCCGCCTGCACGAATATTATCATATTCGCTGGTTGAAGGATATACAACCCGTCCCATGTAGACTCCTTATCTCTGGGAGTTAAATGGGGTCAAGGGGTGAATTGTGGTATTTCCAACTTGTTTTGTCAGGCACACCACAATTCATCCCCTGACCCCCATCAGTTCCCCGACGGAAGAGGATCAGGGAGTTGCAAAAATCGGCAGACATCAACCGATCCAGGCGCAGGATGCAAAAAGAATTCTAACTTTCCTTTAATAGAGATTGCACTTCCTGAATAAGTTTCGGGAGGTGATTAGTGAGGACATCCCAGACCACGCGGTGGTCGATCATGTCATAACCGTTTGCCTTTCTACCGCTGAACGGACAAGAGGGGCACTGGAATAGTCTTCAAAGGATTTATCAGCAATGAACTCCGCAATGAGTTCGCCGGCGCGACGAATATCCTCAAGGTGCTTCTTAACCTCAAGCCGCATAAAGCAACTTTCTTGACCGCTCCACCGAATCCCGAAAGTAAGGATTGCTGATGGCCTGGATCATGACCAGGTCGATAGATCTTCCGAACAGACCCTCAAGAGCGAAGAGAAGGCCAAAATAGGCATCGGCGTGCTGATTTTCCTTCAGGGGAAGAAATTCCACAAGAAAGTCGATGTCACTTTCGTTCGGGAGGATGGCCGTGTCATCGGCCGCTGAACCGAAGATGTCCAGCTGTTTCACGCTGAACCTCTCACACAGATCCTCAAGTTCCTTTAGTTTTTCCTGTACTGATGGACTCATATCACACCACCTTTTGAAGCAATTCTAGCGGGATGATCGCTCAAATGCAAAGGTCAAATACCATTACCTGTATTTCTCTGCTTTGGCCTCAGTTTTACACAGAGGAAACCGGAAGGGATGGGGAAGTGAAATATGTGGGGTTGGCTAAAAACCACGAGAACTGATTGGGAACCGTTCCCGCCAATACATAACTGATATCAGGTTCTTGCTGCCTGTGCCGTGAACCGACGCGGGGCTGGTTAATAACCATTAGATCTGAACAATACATATGGACACGGTACGGAACCGAAGGTTTTCTGGGTCACGGAATGTGACAGGGGCTGATGAGATGGCCTTGATCCTGATGGGTGACTGATGCAGCTGAGGCTGACACCTGATAAATAGAAATCAAGGGCGCAACGAGAGATCTGTGATCAGGAATGAAAAGCAGGAGAAAAAACCTGCTATAATTTTTTTTGTGCCTTGACAGGTGCCTTTTAAATGGGCGACCCTAGGGTTTGCCCCAGAATCGGCTTATATGTTTCGATCAAGTTGGCTGACATTTTGGTACCTTTATTCTGGTTGTTCCTGTTGCAGAAGGTCTTTCCAACCTTCGTAGATCATCACCATCGCCATGGTGTCCAATTCGCAATATTTGAGCAGAGCCTTTCGGGTCTCCTTCCATTCATAATCCGACATTTCTTCAAACTGCATTCGGGCATATGCCGTCAGGGCAGCTCCTCCGTCTCTCAGCTCTTCATCATCGCTCAAAATCAGCATATCCTTGTCAGAGATATCCTGAAACATCTTAGGCAGCATTTTGTATGGATCGACGACTTTTCCGTCCTCAAACCTGATCCATTGCCAAGCTTTGAAATTGAGGCTCTTGATGCCATCTGGGGAACCGTAAATCGGTTTTGAATATTTATCCTGCAGATATTTTGAGCTATTCAGGATTGCCGGAAGCACCTGCTTGATGGAGTTGGAACCGTTGGTGGCAGGGTCATAATAGTAACGCTTAACTATTTCCCACATATCCACCATATTGCGTGCACCGGTACATTGATCTACGGAGTCATTAACAGGCTTGGTGATCGATCTGATGAAATTGCACAGTTCCACCCGATCCTCGACGGTGTCGTCCGCCTGAAGCTGGGTGTAAATCATGTTGAGAAATGTGTTTTCGTGGTTGGAATAGCGAAAAATGCTTCCGGAATCCTTTTCAAGCTGAGCCTTGAGTTCTCTTACAAAATCGTAGTTCGGGAATACTCCCTGTTCCGTATTCAGGTACTCACCAAAGTGTTCGACCGTGCTGTCTTCGCGAACGATATGGTGGGAAAACTGGAAAGCGATTCCTTCGTAAGGTCGGCGACCTGCGTTGAAGGGTATGGCCACCATCGAGGTTTCAAAGTCAATAAAGTGAAGCGGATACACCCAGCTATTCATCTCGCTTTGCAAGCTATCTCGGTCCAGCCAGACTGTATTATCGCCTGTCTGGTATTTTTCAATCTGCAGCCACTGTCGTTCACTCGCGGATATGCCCGGCTTTATGTCGGGCTTTGGAGCCACATCCTCCTTGGCAAGGTCCGACATCTTGATGCAGCCAGCCTCAATCAATTTCTCCTTCTTCCTGAAGTTCCACACATCCAGCACTGTTTGGCACTCGAAATCCTTGTCATCCCAGCCCAGATTCTCTTTCCAGCATTCTTTCCTGCCGCTTTTCAATCCTGATTGTTCATAATTATCAGTGATGTAAAACTCACAGCCGGAACAGGTAGTTGATACCGGTGACGGGATTTTCGTATCCGAGGCATAGTGTTCTGCAAACAGATCAACTCGCTGGTTAAAACTCAGGGACGGATCGTTGCCACCAGCCGTACCGGCATAAATCTGTTCACACTCTACATCCACATTGACCTTGCAGAGAATTGGCGGTGTTAAATCCGCCTCAGTCAGGCTATCAGATACAGAGACTGACTTCCGACCATTGTGGTCTTTCACCAGTCGGAACTTCTTATTAAGGCCCTCAGTCGGGCACGACGCGGATTTGTCAGCCATCATGAGATGGGCTGATACTTCATACTGCGGGAGGGCCTGATTGACAACATACTTCTGGAAGGCAACATCGTAGAGGTAGGACTTCCAGCCCAATTTGATTGTCCCGTTTTTATTGGCAAAGGGATCTTCCTCTTCCGGATCAAAGGATTTGGCTTTAACTTCATAGAGACTGAGTCGATTTCCGTTTTTGATCAGAATATCCGCACGAATAAAAAGTTTCTCGGTTGCTATGGCGGCTTCAAAAATTGTAACCTGATCCAGCTGCAGCAGCTGATTAGTTTCAGCCAGAGCCTCTTCATGATCCAGCGTTTTGATGTCATGACCACCGGGGAAATAGCATTTAGCCAGGTCACCCACTTGAAATCCACCACCAGCCAACGCAAGGAGAAAACTGTCATCGAGGTTCTGGTTGGCATACTCACTTGATAGTGGACCCCTTAGAAGGGACAGTCTGTTAAAGTGTAACAGACATGTTCCGAAAGGGGGTCCACTATCAAGGTCAGTTCTGTTCTTTCTTACTTCGAGTAAATTATAAAACTGGGTGTATGTATAATGGGTTTAATGTTTAGTTTAAATATGTGAGTGTATTAAATAAAGGAGATTAACTACTTAATCGCTGTGTGAGCCAAATTAGGGAGGTGCACCATATATTACAAAATGCCACCGAAAGAGTACTTTAGAAAACTAATTGAACTTTATTCAGAATCAAGAGAGACAAAATACTATAATCCAAATATTTTTAGGGGAAGAAGTTCGTCTATTTCCAGTCAGCTCGAAGATCTCACGGCCCTATTCATTGCCCTTAATAATCCTGACCACTGTACATATTACATAGACCAACCAGTTAGATTCGGCTCTTCAAAGACGAGATATCCAGATATAGTTATTCAGAATGGTGACAAGACGATCGAAAATTTAATAGACGTAAAGGCTGATATCGGGTGGAACAGAGATGGAATGTATAAATTTTGTATGGAATGGGAAGATCGCATCAAGGCTGTACAAGGGACAGAAACAACGTTTACCGATGGAAAATCAAAAGAAAAGAGGCATGGTAAGTTTTCTAAGCGACTTAAATATCACGTTTTAATTGCTACTCTAGAAAACAGCGGTAAAACCCTAAAAAATGATCATGATAAAATCAAAAATGAGTGTTCAAATGTTAATTTGTATTTACTATCTGACGGACAACATCCAAATACATATGGGCTTACGCAACAAGATGTTCTCGATAAAATAAACATTCAAGATGATGAATTTAGGAGGTTTTTTGAAAATCTTAAAGACACCCCTTAACGAGCAACTTTGGGGTCACGTTGAGCCGGACAGTCTAGATAGTGGACCCCAATGTCAATACCACTCTTCTCTGAACTTAAGGTGTAATTTCCCCGGGTAAGAGGCAGCGCGTTGTTCATGCCGCCTCCCT